>JAQBNL010000067.1 GCA_028288585.1 Chitinophagaceae bacterium
CCCGCAACTGCTGTATAAGAAAATGAAGTTCCTGTACCTTGTAAAACGCCGTCCACCTTCCATTTATAGGTTGGATTGCATCCGGCCAGGTCGCATAAATAAACAGGACTGTTGAAATTATATATCATACCGGCGTTGAGAGTATAAGTACCGCCGCCGCATTTAAAATCATGTGTAAAAACGGTGGCGATATCGTTATAGGTTCCGGTATTGGTTTTCCATCCTTTGCATTTGCAGTTTGGAATAGCTGATGAATCTACTATGATATTGATACAGCATGGCAAACAGGAAGTATAATTATTACACGTACCATTAAAGCACATTTGCAAATTTTGAGGAATTGTTGATGACATTGGGCCGATCAATGCAGCTCCGCTTCCGAAATTATAAGGTACTGTGGTACCGTTTGGATAAATTATTTTACCATCTAGTTGTTTGACACAGTTTTTCCCTGTACATAGCAAATCTGTCGATATGGAATACGTTGTATTTAAGGGAACGTGAATGGTGCCTCCACAGGCAACCGTATGCTTTACTCCATTTACTGTTACTATTATCGGATCCCAGCCTTTACAGGCGCATTTTGCCGGAGGAGGAGTACAACAATTAAACAAGAAGCTTGCACATGAATGATAGATTCCACCTCCAAGGTCTCCCCCCTCATCTGAACAAACAATAACCAAATAATTATGGCCACAGATAAGTCTCGAAAGTCCAGTAATCTGGTTGTTTTCATCATGATCAATAATAGCTATCCCCGTATTATTATCATAATCTATGTTTAATGAGGCATTTGTAGTAGCAAATTCCATTACCGGTGTAATAGCGCATATTTGCAGGCTGGTATTGTCTTCACAGGTGAGGTTATTCAAGGTGGCGTCTAATAATTTAAGATGAAAATTTCCTGCACCTCCCGGATGATTAAATGAAAATGTAAAATGACATGAATCTAAGGTCTGATTTCCAAGCTGGTCATTTACATAAACTGACATCCATGGAGTCATTACGCTTTTCAACCCAAAACTAAACAGCTCCACTCTGCCCCCACCTTCAATTAATGTCCTGTCTTCGGCGTTGTGTGCCTGAATGCTCCACACAAATGTTTTATTTTCTTTTGAACTGGCATATTTTCCCGGCATTTGCCAAATTGTTTGAGTAGTCCTCACTTCTTTTTCAAAAACAGGAGCAGTAGTTTTTACAGCTTGTGCAGGTTGTTGCCCTTGTTTCACTTCGTAAATCCTTACTGTATAAATCACGTCATTATTTGGAGGCGGTGGAACAACAGGTGTCCATCTTAACTGAATGGGTTGCTTTATTTCCTGCTGCGTAAAATTTTTACCATTAGCAGGCATTACAAGTTGTGGAGGAGAATAAGTAAGCTGTTTATTATCTGCAATGGTAAAAGATTTACATACTTCATTGCTAAATGGGGTTATGGGTGCATAGGAGGAAAAAAACTGTACGCATAATTCATAACTGCCAGGCTTCAGTATACAATTACCACCCAGCAACCTAAGCGCTGCAGCACCAGACCACGTTTTTGTTGCTGCATTAAATGTGCTGTAAGGAGCAGTTTGTTGTGTAAAGCTTCCGCAAATTTTCCTGTCACCACTTTTAATAGTCACCAGTATGCGGCTTTCCATTAAATTTCCCGGCACCTGCCCCTGTACTAATTTTGCTTGTGCTGTTATTATTAAAGGTGTACCACCTGTTGCCCAATCGGCCATGTTTGCCGCAGGTTTAGCGGGCATTGTAATATTGATACTGCTTACGGGATACTGACCCATTACAGCCAGCGAACAAAGCGATATGAATAAAGTGAAAATTCGTTTCATATTTTTTACCTTAAATTATTTGACAAGACAAAGCATGGGTTGCATAATTGTAAATGTGAAACAGCAATAAGAAACCTAAAAGCAACAATTACTGCATCATTTGCATCCATAAAAACTACCGTATTAATACGGTAGTTTTTATATTTCGATTGGTTTATATTCATCAACAGAAAACGCTTTACTTAAAATGAATCGTGAACAAACCTTTTTCTAAATAAGGTTTAGTAACATATATTTCATAATCTCCGGATTCATCATTAATTATCGCATCAGCATATATGTGCTCTCCAATATGATTACCATTTACCATTATAGACTTACAAACTGCTTTAATTAAATCAAATGTTGAATATGTTGAATTAATTTTTGCGGTAAAATCAATAGCTACAGTAGGATGTTCTTTTAATACTAAACAAATATCAATTTCCGTAAACTTCTTTGCCTGAAAAGATTTTGGAATTTGGATGGTTATAGCATGCTCTTTTTCTCTGCCCCCTAAGTTTGATTTTGGATGAGATCCTTTAACTAAATTTCCCCCAAAAGTATTTTTTGATACTTCTGTTAATTTAAATTCAACTCCAGCTTGTGCAACAGGAGTTCCATTTTTGAAAATTGCTGTTTCTGTAAAATGCAAAATTGTATTTGAGTATAAAATCTTTTCATTATAAAAATTTGAGCCGACGCCCTGCCAAACTAAAATATCTCCTACCGATTGTCTGGAAACTGGATCTATTCGAACAATTAGTTCTGTATCTGTTGTTCCTTCTTGTGTTCTTGCACAAGCTGCCATTCCCCCTACAACTATACAATTATTTCTGGCATATTTTGAAAACCCGGAGCCTTTAATTTTTACAATCGTTCCTTCTTTTCCTTCCTTTGGTTCAATAGATGTAATTACCGGGGCCTTATCAGCAAGAAAAAGTCCTGTGTTATCTTCGTATTTTTTCATATTTTATTTTTTGTTGCTTACTCTATATAAGTTTTCAGCGATCCTTGTGCGTACTTTTTTTTGGTGTCGTTTTCCGCTTTATCGACTTTGGATGGTAAGTCCTTCTTTACCTTGAATTTTTAATTTATAAAAATTAATTAGAGGATACTTCTTTCAGTGGGCCAGATGTTCTTTTTAGTTACTGAACTACAACACACGTTTGTCTAACGTCTGATTTTGCAAACAATATTTAAACATGATAACAAAATGACATTTAATACAATGTCCTTAGTTTCTGTACGAGAAACAACCGTATTTGTACGGTTTTTTTAAAAATATTTGGCTTGACCTGCGAATTAGGCGAAGGAATTACAGCCGAGCTTGGGAATTATTTTTTTGAAGGATAAAAAAAACTGTCATGTATTTTCATAAAAACTTGCATGACCATTCAAGCGTCGAAAAACTAAAGGATACCCCAGCCATCCTCTTTCAAAAATAAAATAATCCATGGCCTAGGGCGAAAAATATTCGATACAGGAACAGGCATGATAAGAATGTTTAAATTATTATCAATAGGTGCGGGAGGATGTTGTATATACCCCACTATATGTCACCTTCTGCTATGAAATCATTAAGTGTCCTACTCATGTTTTCCAAATATTTGAGGAAATCATTACTGATAATTTCTTCATTGATGAATCAAATATAAAATCTTACACTACCTATCAAGGAAGATACATAAGTAGATATCAAGATTTTTTTACGGATATTATCCTCCCTGCTTACCATTTCGTGGTGAAAAATTACGTGAAGGACATGTTGCAATACGGATTGTGTTGCTAATTCGGTAATTCAATAATCTACATCTGGCTCCGAAGGTTAGATTCGATGCCCTTGATTATTCAACCTGTCACAAATAAACGGTATCCTTTTTTCGGAGAAGACCTGTCTATTCAGGTTATCGACTTTCTTTTGCTTTCAATACAGTGAAACGTTATTCAAGTGAAATACTGCTACTTGGTACAAATGAATTAAAACCCGGAAATACATCCAATATAAGATTTAAAAAACTCTTTGGCTTCCAATGTATTTGTTGAAATTCGAAAAATAGCATGTCGCTGACAATCTTCAAATTCATCCCCTGACATTGCTCTGTAGAGACTTATTATTGGAGTCATAATTTTATTTAAGTCTTTTTAACACAGAAGTAGAATTAAATGAACTCAATGTTTTCTAATTTATTTTTGACAGCGGAAATATTGTCTCTAATAGCAATTTAAAAGATGGATTAATAGAATCATCTTTTATTATCTTGGATTGACTCAGAAAGATCTTTTTATTTTTTGAACTTTTATTCATGATTTCATTAATGAGATTTTAAATTTAGTTAGTGCAGAACTATAATCGGCTAGACCTTTTTCAGAATATTCCCTGTCCGGTACAAGTGTTCAGATATTTTTAAAGGATATATTTTACTCATTGATATAACCATTGACATACACCGCCATGATGTGAACATGCCCCCCTTCCTGTTGCATAGCTTCTTGTTCCGTCACAACACATCGCTCCTATCCTAGTTGTTCCATAACTTTTGGAATATCTTTTTTGCCTGTAGGTTTTTGTATTGTTTGTACTTGTATTATCGGTATAATCTGAAGCTTCCTGCTGCTCCTGCCTGAATTTTTTCAGCTTTTTTCTGACGATCCCTGAATATTTACTCTTGGGGTAATTATGTATGAAGTCACTGAATAGGGTAGTATCCGACTCCAAAAGGCTTTGATAATCCTTCTCCTCAAGTTTAGTGTTTACTACAGCTAATAATTTGTTTACATCATTCAGCAGTCTGCTGTTTAATTGGCGGGAAGTAATTTTTACAAGGCTTTGTTTAGCTGTTGCCAGTTCACCATTTCTGACATTAGTTTTTACATCATTGATGAGATCATCGGGAGTTTTTGTTAATTCAGCGATCTCTGCTTCAAATGAATTTACTTTCAACTGCAGCGCATTTCTTTCATCCATAAGGTTCTTCACTTTGTCGGATGATTCACACGAACCTAACAGTATAATTAAAAGCAGCAGGTTGATAAACTTCATAACTGCTGCAATGATTAGAAATGTTTACAAAAAAAACTACCGTATTAATACGGTAGTTGCTGGTGTAATAAAAAATTTATATTGCAATAAGCAATGAGCACTAAAGAACCTATCATAAATTGTCATACACATATTTTTACCGGTGACCATGTTCCGCCTTACCTGGCGAAGAAATTTGTTCCCCCGCCTTTTCACCTGTTACTGCCGCTCCGTCCCATCGTTGCTTTTTTCAGATGGTGGTACAAAGGTCCGGCTGCCACCCGGTATACAGCATGGTATAAAAAACTGGAGAGGATGTATACCCGCATAGCTGCCTTCTTTACTTCTCTTTATCCGTTGAACATTATTGCCGGCTATTATATTTTTTTCTTTTCATTTTTCATTCTCTACAACCTTGTAATGCCCGTCTTTCCCCCGGACAAAAGTTGGCTGTCAGCAATGATTCATAAGATGAATATTTTTATGTCGCCTGCATTTCCGGTTATTGAAAATAAGTGGATCAGGATCATATTGCTTGTAATTGTCTTTGTGAATTTTGAAACCATACGCAATTTTATTTTTTTTGTTGCAAAGATGTTATGGAAAGCGCTTGGTAAATTACCCGGCAAACAAACAAAAGAAATGTTCAGCCGCTATCTGAATATCGGCAGGTATGCATTTCATAAAGAACAAAGCACGATCTTTTCAAAATTAAGAGCGCAGTATCCTGGCGGCACTGGGTTTGTTATACTCCCCATGGATATGGATTATATGGAGGCGGGTAACAGTACGACACCTTACCGGTACCAGATGGAAAGACTTGCTGTATTGAAACATTCCCACGCCGGGATTCTCTATCCCTTTGTATTTGCAGACCCAAGACGTTTTGTAAATATCAAAAAGGAGAACAGGTCTCATCCGGGTGATAAGCCCTATTTTCAATGGCATGTAGAAGAAGACAAAGTGGTCCTTGATGATTGTTTTTTAAAACAGTATATAGAGGATTTTGGCTTCAGCGGGATTAAAATTTACCCGGCATTGGGTTATTATCCGTTTGATGAACGGCTACTTCCTCTCTGGAAATATGCTGCCGATAATAAAATTCCTGTCCTCACACATTGTATAAGAGGAACTATTTTTTACAGGGGTGAAAAGAAAAAGGAATGGAATGAGCACCCGGTATTCAAACAGGCTATGGGTGTGAAGGATGATCCGGATAATGATGGATACCAGGATGATGAACAGCTGGAAAACAGGGATGCGGCTGCTTATGAGCCCCTCGTGCTGCCTCAATCAAAGAATGTTGATTTCAGTGTAAACTTTACCCATCCGCTGAACTATCTCTGCCTCCTGGAAGAAGAATTACTGCGGAAAATAATTATGAATGTAAAAGACCCTGCACTTAATTTGGATCTGAAAAATCTCTTTGGTTATAATGGGCCGGATAAGCCGATGAGCCGGGATCTGCATGAACTGAAAATATGCATGGGGCATTTTGGCGGGGAAGATGAATGGAAGCGGTATTTTGAAAAGGACAGGGATAATTACAGCAGCCAGTTATCCAAATATCCTGCTCATGGAATTAGTTTTTTGAAAACTGTCAGTAACAAACCATCCCCCGGCAAGCCTGAACAGGTATGGAAATTCACAGATTGGTATTCGATTATATGCAGTATGATATTACAGTATCCAAACGTATATGCAGATATCAGTTATATCCTGCATGGGGATGCGGAAATATTACCTCTCTTAAAACAAACATTACAGAATCCTGGTCTCAGGGAAAAAGTATTATACGGAACGGATTTTTTTGTTGTCCGCAATCACAAATCGGATAAAAATATGCTCGCAGATATGATGGGTGGATTGACAGTTGAAGATTTTGATCAGATTGCAAGGACAAATCCGGCTAAATATCTTAAAAGCGCTTTCAGCTAAGAATAAAGCCCGCTGCTTGTTATGCGGATGTCCTCATTTTACCAAAGTCAGATAAACAGCTGTTTACCAAACAAAATATTCTTTACCCCGATGATCTCATCTACATCATCCCAAAATACATGGATCCCGTTGTTTCTAAAATTTTGACGTTGCTGTTGATTTGCGCTTTGAAGTTTTTTACTCCACGCAAGAGGAATGCAAATTATACGATCGTCATTCAATACAAAAGCAATCTCATCTTTTATAAAAGACACTTCTTTTATGGCAGGAAGCTGCCCGAAAGACAATTCAGTAATCCATGAAGTTGCAGGTTTTTTATTTTTTATACCTTTTGCGGAATTCATTGAAGTGAGTTTTAATATCCAATATCAAAAATCAATAAGCAAAGTAACGAACTTTTCATTATCCCGGCGACCCGTACAAATACGGTATTTTTTATTTTAAAATAATTTTACTTTGAACTTTCATTGTTCAATGCATATGATGAAAAATATAAAGTGGCTATGTATTTTATTAATAGGCTTTTCATGCGGACCCAAAGTATTTTATTTCAAACCTCTGCAAAGCAACGTCTCACCGGGCGATACGATAAGGCTGGATTGGAAAGTGAGAGGAAAACCTGTTATGCTGGTGCATGAAAAAACGGCTGCGGATGATCCGGCGAACATTAAACCCGGCGAGCGCCTTATGGAATTTATACTCGCTTTTAAAAATTCTGATAAATACGGAACCGCCCAGGTTATTATAACGCCCCCTGAAACTTCTGATACTGTATTTCTCCGCACGAAGGATCTTC
This sequence comes from Chitinophagaceae bacterium, assembly GCA_028288585.1. GTDB lineage: Bacteria > Bacteroidota > Bacteroidia > Chitinophagales > Chitinophagaceae > Ginsengibacter. Next base: position 7,571 of record JAQBNL010000067.1, read on the forward strand.
ATGGTGACACCTTAATGGCATACGGAATAAAATCACCGGAAGATTATTTTACCATCCATGGTGTGACATCTGTTATGAACAGGACTTTGTTTGTATGGCATGGAAATAAAATGATTGCCCTGGAACCCGGCGATAGCTCCCCCGGATTCAATGATACTCCTGTCGGCGGGGAATGGAAAATAGGCACTCTGCTTTCTCCTGCAGAAAAAAAAGAGCATTCAATTATTCCCTCCGATTTAAAATTACTGATAGTTAAAAAACATAAGTAGATGATAGATACTACTAAAATAAAAACCGTTATCCTGCTTATGTTTGAGAACAGGTCCTTTGATCATATGCTGGGACATCTTTCCTTGGAAAATATTAATCCGGATGTGAACGGCTTGCGTGCCCCGCTGGAGAATTACAAAAATATATTTAATACAGAACCCTATTATCCCTACAACTGGAATGGCAGCTTCCCCTTACCAGGCGATATACCCCATGAAAAAGATTTTGTAAAAACACAGTTATCAAAAAACGAACTCACCCAACAGTTTTCAATGGATGGTTTTGTTGAAGCCTATGCACAGTTTTCGCATACTGTTCCGGTGAGGGAAGCACCACCCATGATCTATTTCCCATCTACAGAAGTTCCCATAACAAGTTTCCTGGCGCAGAATTTCTGTACCTGTGATAACTGGTTCTGTTCTTTGCCTTCCAGTACACAGCCCAACCGTACTATGGCCCTCTGCGGGGATTCAAATATTGATGTAACAGGAATACAATATATCTCTGCGAAGAATAACTTCTTTGACTGGCTGACAGGTGCCGGTATCAACTGGAAGGTATATCATGATTACCTGACCTTTTTTATTTTATATCCCGAACTTTGGAATCTTGTTTTTGGAAAAAATTTTTCTTCCTATAAAAATTTTTATACGGACTGGAATGCCGGTAAAAACACAGATGATCCCCGGTTAATAATCATTGAACCTGCCTATCAGGATGCACCCCACATCAATCACAGGCCCAATGACAACCATGCCCCGCTTGCCATTGGCTGGGGAGAAGAATTCCTGCGCAATGTTTACGGGACAGTAATTTCGAATGCCTCAAAATGGGAAGAGACCCTTATGATCATATACTATGATGAGCATGGTGGTTTTTATGATCATGTTCCTCCCCCATCCATTCCATATACAACAACTGCCCATAACCACGTTGCTTTCAACAGCCTTGGTCCTCGCATCCCGGGAATTATTGTTTCCCCCTTTGTAAAAAAAGGAACCGTATGCCATGAACTCTTTGATCATACATCCGTGCTGCAGTTGCTTGCTGAAATATTTACACCAGGCAAATCTTTTTCTGAAAATGTTGACAAAAGAAAAAAAGACGGGATCAAAAGTATTGCTGAAGCGCTGAATAATGAAGTGCCGTGGGAACCGCCTTTTCCGCCTTCGCAGCCTATTCCCGTAAATTCCATCCTGGGGGAATCTTTGACAATCCCACCTGCAGCTTCAGAAACCATGAGGCAGTCTTTCGAAAATGCATCTCTTGAATTAATGAACCAAAGACCGGCAGATGTAAAAAGAAAATATCCTGAGCTCTTTCAATGGAAGAATGCCGTCGATCAGCGCAGGGCCATTACCTGAATTAAAAAACAAGACACGACCACAATATTTTACCTGGATAAATTGTCTCTGAGACTCAATCGGAAGTGCATATCAATTTTTAGCAGCCATGAATTTGAGGATAAAGAAGAAATGAGCCGAATAAATGCTATAATCGGCTCATGCTACGGTATAAGGTGGACGCAGCACTAAGTACCAGGTAAACCTGTGATCCTGTTATTTCTTATGCTGTAATTTATGCATCATCATTAAGGTGGAGTACCATCCGACTTTGAAATTGTTGTTGCTAAATCTTTCTGTGTCCCTTTACCAAGAATATATCCTGAAATGCCGGATAATATTGCTGCCAGTTCACTGCTTTGTAAAATCCCAAGTATCCCAAATAATATTACAGCGATAATCAGGACAAATAAAGTAACAAACTGTAAACCGTTCCCGCTTAGCAAATCTTTTGAAATACTGTTATCTGATCGCCGGTAAATAATATAAAAGAAAACAATCAGTAATACTCCGATTAATGCGCTGAAGCAAATACTTATGGTAATCCTGAAGGTCTGCTGTTTATACTCCGGCGCTAATGCTGAATCTATCTGAGACTGGGTTCTGTAGATATCATTTTTAACCTGACTGATATTCCAGTTTAAACGATTCACCTCCATTGTATCATTTTGAAGATCATTTATTTTTTCTTTAAGTTCACTTAGCACCTGTTGTATATCGCTGACAATAAAAGATACAACCCTTTTATTGTTCTGAGGACTGACCGTAGTTCCATAAGTAAGCTTGGGATCAATCCTGACAGTGTCCCCGGCTTTCTTTTTGGCGATTGAATCTGAAAGAATTTTTACCCTGGACTGAAATTGGATAATGTAACTCTTATCACTGCTGAGAAATTCTTTGGCAGATTTGAGTGATTCATACAGGTCTTGTTTATCGCTTAAAAATTCCCTTAGCTTCTTAAAATTTTTCTGATCCTCATCCTTTTTAAAATAAATATCAAATTCTGCAGGAATCCTTTCATTTAAATATTTAGGATCTACATCTTTTTGCCCATAAGTAAATACATGGCTCAACTGGAATATTATCAAAAAAATTAAGGGAATTATTTTCATAACTGTAAGTTTTGGCTATTTAAAATTTGATAATATATTCCGGGACGCCAAGGGTATTTGTACGGTACTTTCCATTATTTTATAATACTGTCACAACACCTGCACTTTCCCTTTTAATTTATTTGCTTTAATAGGTATAAATACGGTTGTTTTAGATTTTTTATGCAGTGAACTTTATCTGCATTAAGTTATTCTGCGAAAACTATCCCTGCCTTTTTGAATCCTCCCCGGAGTTTGCTGAAAATCCTTAAAAGAGTAAGCGTCAATTAAAAATTCAGTTTATGGCAAACACACAATTTGTTGTTGACCTGGGTGATGTTAAACTCAGCAATGAACAGAAGAACGCAATTAATGCAGCTGTTCAAAAAGCGGTAACCGGTGAATTGGCAAACATCAGCAGTACCAGCCGGCTGGCATTATTTCCTGTAGGTGGCCGGTGGCCCAGATTCCCGGGACCTATTATCTGGGGAATAATTGCACGGCCTGTAGATGACAGATGGCTTAAAGATATCGGCACTCTAAAATAATCAGGATGAAGACTTCAATTGCATGTCCTTCCAACAGGTGCAAGCCTGGTTCTAAACTATTAGGCATAAGACAGGAGAATGGTACGGTTACTATTTTACCTGAACCCCTGTCCATTGATGAAAGCTTTATCGAAAAGGTAAAGGAGCATCCCGTTCCGGCAGAACGGCGCTTCCGCTTTACCAACAAATGCATTGAAAATGGCTGTAATCAATGGACTGGTAAGGGTTGTGGCGTGATAGAGGAAGTGGTACAGTACCTGGATCGGATTCCTGTTAATGAAGTTCTTCCCCCCTGTTCGATAAGAGTGCATTGCAGGTGGTTTTTACAAAAAGGGGCAGATGCCTGTACCATTTGTCCTTATATCATAACAGAGATTACCGAAAACGAACTAAGCGGTACTGAATAAAAATTTCCAAATTGTTTTGTTACAGGTTTATGCCAAATCATTTTTATTTCCGATCGCACCCGCATACATAACTATTTCTGAAATTCCGTCAATATTAATATACTTCTCAATTTTTTTATCCTGGATAGCCGCCGTGGTAAATACTCCCAGGTTTAATGCAGTTGCCGACAGGTGAAATGTTTGTCCTATGTGACCGGCATCAAGAAGGACTACCCTGTATGCCCTTGAGTGGTCATACTTCCACATACTTCTTGGTAATATAGCAGTGAAAATAAAAGCGGCGGCGGCCTTCTTTACCCATTCCTGTCCTGAGAACAGGTTATTTAATACCTCTTCTCCCGGATATTTATTTATATACCTCAGGGAATTGGTTTCGACTTCAAAATGATATATTGCTTTCGGAATACCGGTCACATTTCTAACAACAGGGTACACTTCAATGGGATGCCTGGCGCCTCCCGAAGGACTGGTTTTAATAATCCTCCTGTCAAGTACGGAATCATTATAGAAGTGCGTCATCCCTGCAACGGTCGTCAGTAAAGCGGAAAATAATTCTTTTGAAATAGCCGCATCCTGGAAATCCCTGCACGTGCGCCTGCTGTACAATGTTTCCCAAAAATCCCTTTGGGGGAGGTCAGGCTTAATAAGCGGGATTTTATTCCCTGATCCTTCCGTTTTAAAAGGAGACGGCGGAGGATCCACTAAAGCTTTTTTTTCAAATACTTTCCTCAGCTTCTGAAAATTAAAACTATAATTTACCGCCTTCGTCGCAAAATGAAAAAACTTTGCATCATGTTTCCATTTCCATATATTATTTAATAATGCATCTTTTTTTTCAGTTACTGATCCTTGTTTTAAAAGGATTTTTTGAATTAAAAGTGTGTCAAGTATATCCTTTATCTGCGGCACATAAGAAAATTTTTCCTCCAGTGCCGGAACCGGGATGAAGGACTTTGCAGCTTCAACAATTTGCAACAGTAAAGGATTGCAGGCTACCTGTGTATTTGCCAGGTAATTTTCAATAACGAATCCTGTCTCATCCCAATAAGAGACAAGACTGTACGCTTTTCTTATTTCCCACGCCGGTTTATACACAACATGTATTCCCGTGATAACTATACCCTGCAATTTTTAATTTAGATGTTTGCTTTTTGGAAAGCGTAAAAATAAGTTCCGCAGCATCAGCAGGATTTAATTTTTTATACTGGGATTCAAAAAGTTTCATCTGTTTTTCTGTAAGCTCGATGGTTATCTTACGCTTGCCCGCTGCAGCCTTTGTTTGTTTCTCAGCCTGCACAGCGGAACTGGATTCCGATGTTGATTTTGCCATGATTTTAATTTTAAAAATGATAAATAAAAATTATTAAACGGTTCATCTAGCCAGGGTAATTCCAAACGAAAGGGATTTTACCCGCTTAAATAAAGGTTCTTCCCGGCCTGAATTAAAAGTAAAATTTACACCCAGGTTTTTAATAAAATAATAATCAAGTTTAAGCAGAACATAACTATTAAAGACATTCGGTGTAATTAATGTGTTATCCTTTTGAACATGATTGTATTTGTAGACTCCTGCAAATTTTAACCTGTGGAAATTTTTAGCTGTATTTTTAAATAAACTTAATCCGATAGCAACGGGAATTGTAATCTTCTGGTATTTATTCGTGGTTTTTGTTTTAGTGCTTTGCATTCTTTTACCATAAGATTTATAAATACCAGCCCCGATATCGATAATTTCTGCAGTTGTGTGTGGCACCAGGCTATAGTTAACCACGACCCCAGGTGAAAAATAACAGAGGTATTGACTGAAAGTTTTTTCCCCTACAAAATCTGGAGAAAATTCCAGCGAAGCTGAGAAAAGGCCGGGGGAAAATTTGGGGATGTCAAATGAAAATCCAAACGGCAATCCCACAGAAATATTATTGGGAGCTAACGTTGTATAGGATCCGATATTGATATCTGCTGTCGGTTTCAGATAAAATCCAAAAGGAGTTTTACCCACTATTGTATTCACTACATAAAATGATCCTGCTGACTCCGTTTTTCCAGGTATCCGGTTCAGATCAATTTGGATGGCAAAGTTTGAAGAATCTTTATCTATAAAATTTTTTGAATACCCAAAGGATAATATCCTGTCCTGGCAAAAACCAGTATATGAAACTAATATAAACAGAACAGCAACAGGCTTTATCATATAGGGGATATTGTTGGGCAATAAATATTAATTTGTTTTATTAATTGGCCCAGGGTCTTAACAGTTATATATAGCATGTTGGTAAGGTCAGAGGAATTAATACAACTTAATTTATTTTTTAAGGCCCTGCCCAGCCTGGCTTTCTGAGCCGGCGAAATGAAAGTTTCTAATGTTGGATCGCTGGCCGGTGGATCATACATCTTTTCTATTTCTTCTGCTGTGTATTCACTGTTTGATGCTATTACAACAAAAACTTTATAGCGGATTTCTTCAATTGTCATTGTGTTTGTTTTGATAATGTATTGAACCAAATTTAAATTAATACAAACGGCAAGTCAACCGTATTAATACCTGAAAATATTTTTGATTGGCAATAACTCCCGTATTAATACGCTAAGACTCCCTGGAAAATAAATGTAAAATTGTGAAAATGTCTTACACAGAAGATGAAATAAAAAGCTACTGTGGTTATTGTAAAAAACAGTTCCCCCCGGAGGAATACCTTTGTCCTGTTTGCGGTTCTAACCTGGTAAATTATAAACCCGGTATCCCTTCAGAAGAGGTGTTGGCGCAGCAAAAATGGGAACAGCATAACAGGCATTTTAAAGGAAAGATTGGATAAAAAATATACCCTAATCAGTTTTATCATAACAACAGTATTTACACGCTAGTATATAATAAATTTCCCTACACCTTCGCAGGGGCTAAAAATTTATGCTGCTCCGGTAAAACTGATTATGAAGAAATTGTACACTCCTGTCAGGATAATTTTCTCTGATGACCATAGAGGTATTGCGGGACGGCTTCCCGGTTATTACAAAAAATTAAACCGGAAAAGATCAAGGTAAGAAATACCGCGGGTATTGTTGTACGCTGTTAGAATAAAATTTTTGAATACAGGAAATGATCATCATGCTTCGGGTATTTTAGGCGGGATGAAATTATACAGACCGGCAAGTGAATTAATTTCCATTATGTTTTTACAATTCAGCTTTTTAAAAATTCTCATCTTGTATGTTCCGACTGTGGAAGAATCTATATCCAGCTCACCTGATATGCCGGTTACCCCCTTCCCTTTGAGTAACTGCTGGAGTATTTCCATTTCCCGTTTTGATAAACGGATGAACGGGTTACTGAATTTCTCCGGGAAAGTATGCTGCGTTAGGGTTTCAAGTAAAGCCGCGCTTACATATTTTTTATTATTCAGCACATTTTCAATTGCTTTTTTAATTTCATTTTCAGGAGATGCTTTATTTAAATATCCCATCACACCTAATTGGAGGTATCTTTTTGCATATATTTCTTCGTTAAACATGCTGAACATTAAAATCCTTGCCTCCGGCCTTAGGGCAAGAATATTTGTGACAAGGTCAGCCGAATCTGTTCCCCGCATACTGACATCCAGTATGATTAACTGGTAATCATCATTTGTTACTTTTTCCAAAACGGAGGTTCCGTCAGAGGCATCATCAACAATAGCATGTACTAAATAATTCCGGATAATTATTTTTAAACCATCTCTTATTATAGCATGATTATCGGCAAGAAGAATTTTTACCATTATTGTGCTTATAGAAGGTAAATGCTTTTCATAGGTCAGCCTGCAGATCGCACTGGTCTTCAACTTCGAAACAAAATTCCATTTGATTAAAGGATAAAACAACCGTATTAATACCTAAAAATTTTAAGTGCATTCCAATACAATAAATAGCATTTGCACAAAGGGACTTGTACCCCGGTTAATACCGTACAAATACGGTTGTTTGTGTCGAAAGTGAATTACACCTTGCAATTCTAAAAACTAAAAAACATGAATCATTCTATTCCATTAAACCAGGCAATTCAAATGACAACCCTTTACCGGCAGGAAAAAGAAAATATTTTAAGCCCTGAATACAAAGGGAAAAATATTTTATCCATTTGTGAGACTTTTGATGCTGCGCCATTTTTACAAATCCTGAACAATCCGCTATGTAAAAGCTTAAGAGTTTATTTTGGTATGAGTGACGACCTGAAAGTCCATGCTATTTTTGTTGGGGTAAATGAGAAAAACGAGGACATGTTGCCTGCAGCCGTTTCCGGTACTTCCGGTTTAACAAGTGATGAAACAACTGAAGATGGAAGTATTATTGTTGAGGAAGGAATTCTATGTCCTCCTAATTGTCCGCCCCCATCTCCATTAAATCCTTGATGAGTATATTTGAGAATGGTTTCTCTATTTATATTGAATGCATTTAGCTTTAGCATATTTATTGCAGGAACAATTGCTGTTGTTCGATATAATAAAATCAATAAATCATTTTATCCCTTATTATTTTGTATTTGGATTGCATGTATTAATGAGGTTATAAGTTTTATTTTAGTTGAACAAGGGCACAAAACGGTGGTCAATAATAATATCTATGTATTTATTGAAGCACTTTTAATTACACTATTATTTAAAAATCTGGGACTCTTTAGAAACAAGACTATTTTTTATGTTATCATATTCGCTATAATAATTGAATGGGTTACTGAAAATTTAATACTTGGAAAAATATCAGCATATAGTATCTATTTTAGAATCTTTTATTCTTTTATAATTTCTTTAATGAGTATAAGCACCGTTAATAGATTAATTGCTTACGGAACAAAAAGAATGCTTGTCAATCCTGTTTTTTTAATTTGTTTAAGTTTTATTATTTATTTTGTCTTTAAAGTATTGATTTATACTTTTTGGATATATGGCCTTTCCAAAATTGGTTTTTTACAAAAAGTTTCTTCGATAATTATTTATATAAATTTGTTCACCAACTTAATTTATGCACTATCTGTATTATGCATGCCGAAGAAAATAGAATATTCACTGCCATATTAACTGCAGCAGTTATTTTAGGAGCCATAATAACTTATTTTATTATTTCAATACTCCGGCACCACCGAAAAAATCTTGCACTGCATAAACAGAATATTCTTGCAGAGGTAACACAGATCGAAAAAGAAAGGGCAAGGATTGCACATGATCTTCATGATGAACTCGGTCCTTTATTGTCTGCTGTCAAGATGAAAATAAACAGTTTTGAACTGACTGAGAAAGAAGATAAGATCCAGATGGAAAAAACCAACAGTCATATTGATGATGTATTAAAACGCATAAGAGAAATTTCCTTTAACCTGATGCCCAATTCCCTTTTAAGAAAGGGGATTATTCCTGCTTTAAAAGAATTTGTTGATTATCTCAATACTAATACAAGCATCAAATTCTATTTTAAATTTGAAAAGGATTTAAAATTAACAGAACAAAACGCCGTAAACATGTACCGTATTATCCAGGAAGCAGTTCACAATACTATTAAACATGCACAGGCAACAGGACTGCGGATAGAAATGCATACTGTTAAAAATAACGTTGTACTTTCACTTACCGATAACGGGATTGGCTTTGATTATACAAAAGAGTCTGAAGAGAATATTGGCTTTGGATTAAGAAGTCTTCTGAGAAGAACAGAAATAATGAATGGTAAAATGTATATTGACTCAGAACCAGGCAAAGGGACAACATACACTTTCGAAATTCCACTGTAATGACTACTGCTTATAGCCCCATTGATGTAATCCTTGCGGATGATCATGAGATCTTCCGCGATGGCTTTGCTGTAATGCTGAATAAAATCCCTGAAATTAATTTAGTTGGTGAAGCTTCCAATGGCGAGGAATTAATAAGATTGATGCGCACGCTGAAACCCGAAGTGATTGTGACAGATATCAAGATGCCGAAAATGGATGGTATCGAGGCAACAAAACAAATCAGAAAAGAGTTCCCAACCGTTGGTATTATTGCACTTTCCATGTTTGATGAAGAAGATCTTATCGTGGATATGTTAGAGGCAGGTGCTAAAGGATACCTTCTTAAGAACGCTCATAAAAATGAGATCATCGCTGCGGTAAAGTCAGTATATAAAGATGAGCCATACTACTGCAGGGATACAACAGATAAGCTTGCCCAAATGATTGCCAAAAGCAGTTTCAACCCTTATAAAAAAATTGAGAAACCTGAATTCTCAAAAAAAGAAATTGATATTATAAGATTGATTTGCCAGGAATGTTCGAATAAAGAAATCAGTAGTCAGGTGTCTTTAAGTAAAAGAACTGTTGAGGGGTACCGCGAAAAAATACTCGAAAAAATTAATGCAAAAAATTCTATTGGTATTGTGGTTTATGCTATAAAGAATAAAATCTTTGAGTATAGAAAGTAATTCGCTCACATCGTAGATAGATTTATAAGCTTTCATCGTACCGCGAAGCACCTTTGATTTTGTGGTTATGAGCAACCACAAGAGAATTAAACTTCTTTTAGAATGATCAATCGTCAGTAAAAACTTTATAAGTGCCGTTGGTAGTACCTCGGATAATAATTGTACCGTCCCAGGAGGTAGAGTAAATGGGTTTCTCGATATTTATGAACCTAAAATTCTTAGCGCCTTCAGCCGCTTTCACACGCTTTTTTTCAGCTCTTTTCCCTGGTATTTCCTCTTCCAGCATATTGATAATAGATATTCTCGGATGCCCATAGGCAAATGTGGTGAAGTTGTTACTGGAGCCTTTACCGAAATTCCATTTACCGCAGGAAATGACGGCATGGGTTGGTGTGACACTTGCCAGGTAATCGCCTGTAGTAGCATTTGCCGCTCCATGATGTCCTACCATTAATACGTCTACATCCAGCGCATCAGTTCCATTATAATAGTCTACAATATTTTTAATTCCCTTTGTTTCTAAATCACCGGTGAATAGAAAGGATGCTTTCCCAAATAGCACCTTGATAACTAAGCTTTGGTTATTGTAATTTTTAAAATCAGTGACGCTCCAGTTATCTGGCTTTTCCTCTAACCGTCCAGAATACAAAATAATACTGGGGTTACCATTTGTACAATTGACAGGATCAATGATAGTATCCGTTTTGCCATTTTTATTGCTCCCCTTTGTGATATCCTCGAAAGAATATGACTTATAAGTGGTAGCAGTTCCTATAGCATTATCCTGCATCCATATTTGGTTTGTCTTGCCCGATCCAACCCGTAAGCCATCATCGATATATCTCTGCACATGGAAAGTTGTATCAATATCACGCAGAACTTCGTTATGGTCTATATGCGGGTGAGTGACCATGACTAAATCAATTGTTTTATTTAAATCCTTTCTTTTTTTGAAGAAATTAGCGAGATAATCCATCAGGTTTTTATGATACGTTTTATCCTGTGCGCCTGCATCAATGAGTACTGCGCCACAAGGAAATTCGAGTAAGACACTGGCTCCCTGCCCCACGTTAATAAAATGGGCATACATGGTATTGGCTTGTTGCGCTTGAAGACTACTTGCAAAGAGGAATATTATTGAACATAGAAAGAGCTTAGATATTTTTTTCATCGCAGTTGTTTAGGAGTTAAATATATAGTCTAAAATAACTGAAATAAAAAACGTTGGGACCCGTAGAAATACGTATGTGCATAAATTCTTTAAATAATGTAATTTGGGAATTAATTACCTTCCTATTTTGTAGACACAAATTGAAACACTATTCACTTTCTTGCCATTCCTCAATCAAATTTTATTCATATAATGAATTAGTATTTTAAATTCATCTAAACCACTCTAATAAAATTTTGCTGATGAAAATCTTTATTCAATTTCGTTCAGGATAGCTGCATATTCCTGCTATTACGGGATTATTATGTATGTACTCCAGCTTTTGTATGTACACTTCTTTGTCCATAGATCAATGCTTAATGAATTCCTTTGCCAGATCTAGTTCTTCCTGTCCTTCATTCACTTCAAAAACTTTTAAAACCTGCTCGAGATTTAATTCCAAATCTCTCATAATAGTTTGCAAAGTGTACTTTAAAAATCACGCTAAACATTTTCTCTTTTATGTCCCTATTGTATTTGCCATACAAAATGTATATGATTGCTCATTATTGCAAATTCATTTAGCTCGACTCTTTTTTGTTTAACTAAGAATTGCAGGATTTGAATAATGATGCCTTTGTATTTATCAGGTTTTAATAAATATTACCAATCTAAAAATGTGGCTGTAAAATATTGTGGATGATATTGCGGAGAATCCATTCAGATTTTTAAAGAACTAATCTAGATATTTATTCGCAAGTTTATTCTGTTGATGGTGCACCTTACTCACAAGGCTTATTGAAAACCAACAACGGCGGAAATAATAGTTACAAACTCAGGACAGCAGTACTTTTTTTATTTGAACATTCTAAGGATAGCGTAGGGAGATCACATTTTTATTGTATCTAAAATTTTTTTCCTTTCAGATAATATTAAAATATTATTAATGAAGGTAATCTTTAAATGACCAAAATTAACTTCGTCATAATTGAAAAAATAAACTTGATTTGAAAAAATACTATTCTGTTTTATAGCCAATAAATGAAGATAATAACTTTTACAATTATTGCCATTACAGAATGGATTTTCACCTCGTATTAATAAAAAATATTTATCATCAAAATTAAATCTCTTTGCAACGATATTATTTTCGTCAGAATAATGAGGCATCAATGAATAAGAAAATTTTAGCTGATTATGGTTTCTAAAAAAAATTGGTGGTTCAAATTTTTTACCGTTTAAATCAAAATATGAAGTAATCAATGTATCCTTAATATTGCTATTATCAAAAACTACATTATAAGAAAAGGTATCGAATTGTTTTAATCCACTTGTTTTAATTTTTTGTTTATCAATTTGTTTTTCAGAATAATTGAAATTAGTATATTCTTTTACAATAGTTTGCTTACCACTAATGCAAGAATAAAAAATTAAGCTAATTGATATAAGTTTAATTAGCTTAAAAAAATCTATGATTTTTACCATCACCCCTCCAATTTTTTGCACCATTAACTAAATTTATATGTTTCGTAAGTTGATTTACAGTTGCTTTAATAGCTCCTTTCATTTCACTATTACTATTTCTATCATTTTTACTTGTATTATTAAATTCTCTATATTTTGTTGTTGAAACATCTTGATAGGTAAAATCATTGCTTGTAGCGGGAGGATAGTCAGTTTTATTCCCAGATTTCCTATCTGTTTCAGTCATTTTCTTTTCATGATTATCTGAATTAAACATAAGTTTATCCGTCATCTTTGACATATTTCCATCATAGCTATCCATCCTATTTTCCATTGCACTTGCAATTTTGTTTTTCTCGCCCTGTACCATTCCCTGTGACTCATTATAAACATTTGCAGCAAATTGTTCAATTTCTGTTGATATATTTTTAAGTTTGTCTGATTTAGATTGTAGCTCTTTTACATTTGAATCACTTAAGGTGCCACCAAAATTACAAGTAGCACAATTATCATTCTTAACATATTTATCCTGCAAAACATAGACAGCTTTATCATCAACACCGTCATTTCCAATATATGTTCCGTTTTTATCATAGTAATCTCCTTCACGCATCCCATCAGGATCGATATACCTTAAAGGGTTATCATAAGCGTATCGATATAGCGTCCATTTTCTATCCAATTCAGCTTTAGGATCAATAACATGCCACCGCCCAATCTGGGGGTCATAAAATCTTGCCCCATAGTCGTATTCCTCTAAACCACTACCATCAGAAAACTCTTTATTTTCTAAAGATTTCCCGTTGTATTTTAAATGATTTTCTATTCCTGTTGCAGCCTTGCTGCTTATTCCCGCCATTGTCAACCCAAACGGATAATAATGAGTTTCCTCTAATATGGGTCCACGGATATGTGTCACTTGTAAATTATCAAAGTATACATCAATGTTAGGTGTTTCATTGCTAACATAAATATACAAATATCCATTCTTATCTATGGGCATATTTGTTTTTGTATGTACCGTTACTGATGAACCATTATCATTACCTACCTGCTCAAACCCGCTGTTACTGCTTACATAATTAAACTGCTCATCAAACAATATCCAGTTGATAAATGCCTTTGGTTTTGATGTTGTATAAGTACTGTTTTGATTGCTTAAAAAACTTGTTGCACCTGAAGATAATACCCCATTACTTATAAGCTCTGTCGATGTGGTTTTATTAGACAGTGTTGCAACATTACCTGTTAGTGAATTTAATAATTCAGTCAATGGACTTGCAGGTGTTCCGGGAGTAGTACCATTTGTTTTATACCAGTCGCTTACCCGCAAATTAAATTTATCGCCGGCCATTACTTTTAAAATAATTGCAGGACCTACTTTATTTCCACTGCCATTTGTTTTTGCAACTTTAGCATTAGGACTTGTATAGGTATCATTGGTGGGATAACCCGATGGGAAGTCATTTCTGGTTGCATCTATATTATTATATAATGCATTTTCAATGGTAGACTGTGCTGTTTCCATACTGGCAGCAGGATATGCGTTCTGCTGCACCTGATCTGTTAGAACCATTCTTACATTTCCCAAATGATCTTTTAAAAAATAATCATAGCGAAATAAATTACTGTCGGGGCTGAACCTTATCCTTCCTTCCTCATGCGGTAAAAATTGCAATGTATCATTTACATAAGTGCCCATCATATACAAGGTTGTTGTAACTATGCTTCCTTCTGTTGTTACTTTTTTCATTTTGTTGCCTGATGCATCGTATGTATATGCAATAGTTCCCTTACCTGTTACTGTTATTGTTTGTGGAAGATTAAGATGATTGTATGTAATGCTGCTTATTTTTTTATTAAGATCCGATATAAGATTTCCATTATCATCGTAAGCATAATCGGTAGAGGTTTTTGCTGTTCCATCATATTTAAAATCTCCAAGCTTGCTCGCATTGTCATTAGATGCATCAGTAACGACCTGTAATTTATTGCTGCTGCTGCCTTGATAAGTATAACTCAACTGGTCAATGTACGATGATGAATTTAATTTTAAACCCTTCTGGTTCATTGTTGCAATATTACCGTTTGCATCAAAACTTAAGTTGCTTACACTAAAATCAACACCTGCACTCTTGCTGAAGCTGCCTGATGTATACTGGTTAAAGTCTGCGCCAGTTAAACGGTTAACAGCATCATATGTAAAATCATATTTACGTATCTCATTATCGCCTTTCGTTTTCCAAACCGTACCTGCAATGTTCCCATTGTATTGCGCAGCAGCATATGTGCTGATGGTTTTATCATAGCCAAGGTCAAAGCCAAAATAATTGGTTGTACTCGATGTTGATTTTGCATAATCCCTGTTGGCGCCCAGCATCCAGCCACGGATATTATAATCATAAGTAAGAGAATCTATTGGTGTACCCAATATTTTTTTCTTTAATTGTCCTGATTCATCATACCTGTTTTGAACAATGGTTTTATCAGTAGTATTGCTGGTGCTGTTATTATTAACTCTTTTGGTTACAGTTAATACTCTTCCCAAACTATCATAGCTCATTTTGGAAAGAACCTGGAAAATATTAGCGCCGGTTCCGCTTTTTTGATTTGCAATATGTGTTCTTAAAACTTTACCGCTGAAATCATACTGTGTAGTAGCAACATCAGTTCCGCCACTGGCATTAGTGCTCTTTATCTGTATCGGTCTTCCTTTTTCATCATAAATATTTACAGAATAAAGATAGTCTGATGTGGTGCCTAATATTTTTATTTTAGACCAGGTAGTTAATCCCCGTGTTGCCTGTGATTGGGTGACAGCCTGTGCATAGTCAGGCGAAGAATTGTACGTGGTAAAAAAATTGGTTGATGTTATATAAGTATTGTCAATGCTTCCTGATGGGCAGCCGGAGGGAATAGTTGTATAATCATCATAACCGGTTTGTGTAAGCAGTTCGAAATTGCTTGATGTGGAAGGATACGTTGTACTGGAAGCCGCTGCAGATGCATGTGTGCTTCGGTCTGATGAACTGCTTAAAAGCCCCGTTGTTTGCGGACGGTTAACATCATCGTACACTGTTACCATCCATTTGCCCGCTGTTCTTAAGTTGGCATCCTGTGTCATCACCAGCCTGTCTCTTGCATCATATACCATCCATACTTCGCCTGCTCCGGGAACTTTTTTTATAATCATCCGGTTTTGGCCGTCATAGCCATAATAAAAACAAAGTTCATCTCTAATTGTATTGGAAATTGTCCAGCTCCCTGCAATCAATTCTACTGCCTTTGGCTGAAGCACAAAACGGAGATTGCCAAAATCGTCGTACACATAATAGGTGCAAAGCCAGCCTGCATATCCTGTAGAAGGTGAAGGGGCTAACTGCACTTTTTTTAAGATCACCTTTTTTTCTTTATCCTTATACTCTGCTACCTGTTTTGAATTTTCATCTATCGTAATATTTTTGTAAAGCTCGCCTGCTGCATAAAAAGCTGATGTGGCCGGTGCGGTAGAAACTGTACTGGTTACAGTCCATATCCGTACAGAATCAGCAGCTGTATTAACGAGGTTCTGTATCTCTGTACCTCTTGAAGCACCAACCCAGTTATTGCCGGGAGCCATTGTTTTGCTTACCCGGTTAAGCGGTGAGGCTTCAAATTCTGTTTTGTTGTAATAATAAGTGTCTCCCTGCCCGCCGTATTGCTGGCTCATAAAAGCAGCCTGTTGCTGGAAAGGATTTAATTTTAAAAAGCCATCGTTTGTATGATTATTCCCTCCTGTGGTGTTAGCAGCAAAGGGAAGGTATTTATATTGCTCTCTGCCAAATTCATCATATACTGTGGCACTTACCATATCTATGGCCGCATTGCCGGTGACCATCGATCCCTGTTTTACTACGGTCTGTATCGGCCTGCCCAGGCCATCAATATATTGGGTAGTCATTTTTGCTGAAAGCAAATCTGTATTGATAGTAAAATTATTTTTATTGGTATCAGGCTTTATTGCATCCCAGGTACGCACATAATTTACCTTCATAGGGATTGAATAAGCAGAAGGCGGAGCTTGCTGTGCCTGTAATGCCATGGGCAAAAATAACAGGGTTATTAAACACAGTTTGGATATAAATATTTGTTTTACCATAGCAGTTAATTATATTAATTGGATGAACCGGTGATGGCTGAAACGATTTGCGGGTCAAGCGGCGATACACTGCCTGCAAATATGGCCAATAGCTGCCCGTTCCTGTCAATTAAATATTTTTGAAAATCTCCTTTTATTTCACTGTTTTGTATCCCGTTCTGGCTTTCGTGTGTAAGCCATTGGTATACCGGCTGCATATAACTTCCGGTTACTGCACCTTTAGCTGCGAGTAAATAACTAACCCCGTATTGCAACTGGCAAAACTCTTTTATCTCTGCATTGCTCCTGCTTTCATTACCAAAACTATTTGAGGGAAAGACCACAATTACCAGGCTGTCGCCATATTGTTGCTTCAGTTGTTGCAGCTCACCTAATTGATTAGCTCTTGGGCTTCCGGTGGCAATATTGACAAGCAATATTTTTTTATTTTGAAAATCATTGAAGTTGATGGAGCTATTGCCTGTGCCGATAACAAAACTGTAAATACTTATTTGGGTTATAAAACCGGCGGCAATCAATAAACTATAAAATACTGTTTTCATACTTTTTTTTTAATTAATTATGCATGCGCTTGCGCTTCCCAATTCATCGTAGGTTGAACTAACAGAACTATCGCTCCATGTATAATGATAGTAACATCTCCATGTAGTTGAATTTATCCGGACCGAACCGGTATTAATCCTGACTCCTGTTTCACATATATTATTAATACATTTTTTATCATTACCGGTACATATAGTAGTATTGCAAACCGGGCATGTACCTGCGCTTTCCAATACAACACTCCGGGTTTGATTATAGGTAGCGCTGGAAGGATTTAAATCTTTTTCAATTACTACCATATTGCCGTTGTTACTTCCGCTGGTTTGTTCGCAACTGCTGCTGATAGCCTGCCATGCTGCTGAAGTGCCATAACCGCAATCCATTGCCTGCCCTGCATAATTGTAACATATTTTTTTCAGGATATTATTATCCTGGTCACGTAATAGTGAAAGCCTGTTTAATGCATCATATTCATAAAAGCTGATGTGATTATTAGCATCACATACTGAAGCGGGCTGGAACAATGGTGTATAGGAATAAGAAGTCATCTGTGCTTTTTCAGGATATAATCTTAATTCGTCTATAGCGCCGGTACCGGATACAGTAATAGTTGTTTGTCCTGTTACTTTATGCTCGTAACAAGTCCAGGCCTGTCCTCCAACAGTTGCACTGCCAACGGTTTTTGGCCAACCCGATTGTGTGCCACTGATGGTATACGAACCATTTTTGCTCCAGTAAGTAATTATATAAACATTGGAGGAAGATAAAGATGATCTTGAAATACTAAACCCGGTCTGGTTATAATAATTTTTTCCTGTTAAGCCTGTGGAGGTAGATACAATATAACCAGAATTGAAACTCCAGTTACCGGTACTGCTGTTTTCAAAAGAAGTATAAGCCACAGAAGAGCTGTCTGCATTTTGTATAACCGCTATAGGGAACATATTCATTGGCGCCCCTGTGAAGCCGTTTATCTGGTGATCCCAGATATACGTGGAAGTGATATTATTTGTGTTATTAACCTGTTTTAGATTGCTGTTGATATCATAGCTCGCCGTGGTTTTTAAATTGTAATTACTTTCCAAAACGGTATTCCTTGCATGCTCTACAGTATCAGCAAGCGTACTGTTTTCATAAGCATATATATTTACAGGCAAGCCATTGGGGCTATACTTAGTAATAGCTCCTGACCTGATCTTTCCATTGACTGACGTTTCCTGCTTAATAGGAATGTCAATAATGTTTTTATCTTTTAACAGGTCA
Source organism: Chitinophagaceae bacterium (assembly GCA_028288585.1). Lineage (GTDB taxonomy): Bacteria > Bacteroidota > Bacteroidia > Chitinophagales > Chitinophagaceae > Ginsengibacter. The sequence continues at coordinate 26,214 of JAQBNL010000067.1, forward strand.
AGATTATACCCGCTTACATTGTTGTAATCATCAGGATACCATATTTTTTTATCTATTACCTGCCCTTTACTATTAGTAGCACGGGTATTAGCCAGCTGGAACTTAGCATTATAATAATTCTGAGAGGTGGTTTGAAGGGAAAGTGTTTGACTATTGGGATATGAATAGGAAATATTTTCCGTAGAGGTAGGAACATACCACTCGGTAGCAACGTAATATGGTCTGTAATAAACCCCTGTCACTCCATATAGATGTTCCAATTGACTATAGGATGTATAATAATTCCATTCATCAGTTAGTATCCTGTAAGTTGATCCGGTAAGTTCATATGCTCGTTTTCTGAAGAGTATATTGTTCAACCAGTTTTTAAGTAAAGAAGGTGCATCACTTCTTCCGCAGAAGACGATCTCCGGCATGTCACCAACAAAATCATACTGGAACTTAAAAGATGATTTAGAGCTGTCATAGTATTCTGTTACAAACTGATATCTTACCGTTTGTCCATCAGATGTTAACGGTACATTACTATTAGACACGTAATTATATCCGATAATATTGGCTGAGGTATCATAATAATTGGCTAAGTGCATAGGCAGACCCATCAAAACCCCACTACTATATATGGAAGAATCACCTCCCCATTTGTAATCAAAACTTTTTGAAATAGTTTTGCCGGAGCTGTCACCACTAATGATCTTCTTGGCTCTTAAACCCCCAACTAAAAAATTAGCAGCGTCTGGACCTTCTCCCCACTCAAGATGAACGGTAAAATTTTCGACCGGGTCATCGGTGGAACCGGTTACAAATGCTTCAATCTTGTATAATGATTGCGGTAAATCAGCATAAAAAGGTGAAGTTGTGTTTATAGTAATTTGAGTTGCAGAATCAGGAAGGCTTTTAATTTTTATAGTGAACAGACAAGACGAAGAGCTATTATATGGGTCACAGGGGGACGGTAAATCCGGGGTAATTTTTACCTTCGTCTGCGGAAGAGTAATTCTGAATGTATCCATAAAATAATGCGGATAGGGAGGATCGGGTGTCTGCAAGCCCTCGAAAGTGTAACTCTTATCAACAAGATCAGGTCTTTCAATAGCTACATTTGTATTGAAATACATATTTACTATTGAAGTGTTAGGCTCATATGTATAGCTGGTAGTTCCGCCTGTTGGATACTTTATTTTTGTAAGCATCCCGGCTTGTGTGTAATTAGCATCTATCCTGCGGTCAGCACCGGCAATATATCCAGAAGGTAAGTTAGGATTGGGTATTCCGGCCATAAGGTTCTTTATAGGAATTCTGGGCATAAGGAAATTACCATTGTTTTTACCATTATAATATCCCCAGTAATCCTGTGAAGATGATAGCCTGTTTGGGAGTGCTATGTTACTATACGTAAATTCATAAGGCGGTAAAGCAAGAGAAGCAGTTGTATTTTTCTCCGTTACTGATTTTAAGTAAATCCTTTTACGGGCTATTCCTGTATATTCTGACAATCCCCATAAACTAATGCTATCTGAACTGGTAAAATACCCATAATCAAATAAAAATGATTTTACTTCAACACCGTTTTTGGTTTTAATAACAATTGTATCCAATGACTTCCCCAGGTTTACAACATCCTGCCGGGCGCTTGATGAGCGTTTAAAATATATATCACAATTATCACCTGAAATATAATTAAGTATAGGTTTATCAAAATCATTCTTATAAAAGGAAAGGGTATAATCTCCCGGTGTAGAGTTTAATGCCATTTTCTTTACTTCTCCTCCCCGTCCAAATTCTCTGACGCTATACTCCATTGTATAGAAATACTCAATCAATTTTCCCGTGGGGTCACTTATTTCTTTAATAGCCCATGAACTAATATAAGGACTGCTGTTTGTAACGGGCGATTGTTCATACCCATTTAAAACATTTGTTGTTGATGAATATTGAAAACTTTCTTTGCAATTGCAACCTCCCCCTCCTCCAAAGTGACATTTTACCCCATTGGGTAGGGTTAAAATAAAATCTGCAATGCCGCTCATTCCAAGAGGGCATTCAATTTTTATGTTCTGATAAGGCGATAAAATAAATTTACTTGAATCCTGGTTCCAGTAAAACTGTCCGGAATATCCCATGGCTGAAAAACTAAAAATATCGGGCTGAAAATCTGCAAAATTATTTGGTAATTCATAACTTTCAATTTGATACCGTTCTTCACAAATGTTAGGGAGGGCCACAAGGTATTTGACAGTTCTGTTAACCGGCATGTGTATGTATCCATAAGCATTATCATCAGGAAGCCCTCTTACTGCTCTCGTGAGTGTAGGGCCTGTACTTAAATTCCAGCCTAGGCCAGTCCATGTAGCTGCCTCTTCCACTCTTATGCCCGAAGCATTATAACTTAAAGAAACAGGCACTGACAGGCTACCAAGGGATACAGAATAAAACGGGATACCAATTTGCGGTGTACCTGATGAATAGCTCATAGGGATATCAACATTCTTTGCAAATGCTGCTACTTCCGGAGTAGCCGGGGCAACATTTTGAAAATTTAAATGTTGTGCAAATCCTGTAAACCCGCTAAAAATGCTTCCCAGTAAGCATATTAATTTATAATTCATAAACATTTTATTTAGAAAAATTATATCCAAGCCTGTAAACAATTGGCTGTGTTCTCGGAATTTGATTGTAGCTCAAAAAATCCCACAGCAACTGCATATTGCCTTTAAACTTTTTTGATATTTTATATTTTTTTGAAACGCCTATCAGGCCGCTTGTCTGCCACGCATTGTAATTCTTTAACTGTTCAACAGAATTGAACGCACTCTTGTAATTCTGCTCATATCCACCCGATAGAAAAAATGAATTCTTTATTTTGTAATCAACAAATGATCTTAATCCTATTCCTTCACTGCTGATACGAATGTTATTCCATCCTTTTCCTAAACCAACTTTATAAGACGCACCAATGCCCAGTGTGCTTTTATCATTAAGCTTATACCCTACTGATAATCCTATATCAGTTGTAGCAGGGAAAA
>JAQBNL010000093.1 GCA_028288585.1 Chitinophagaceae bacterium
AAAATCTTTTCCTAAGCCGCCTAACTCTTCGGGCACAGATGCTCCAAGCAAACCCTGCTCTCCTGCTTTTTCCATCAGCGATGGCATAAGGCCCGGTTCCATTTTATCTATCCTGTCTACAACAGGAATTACTTCAGTGTTCAAAAACTGAATGCACATATCCCGAACCATCAATTGTTCTTCAGTATAATCTTCCGGAGTAAAAGTTTCAAAGGCATTGCTTTCTTTAATAAGCCATTCGCCGCCTTTTAGCAATGAGTTGGTTGATGTAGTATTCATAAAAATTATTTTAGATTATCATATACTGTATGTAAAACTTCTTTGGCAATTTCTATCTGGCCATTGGTTACACCGTTCAATGCTTCGTTCAATGTTTGGTTGGCTACTTCCATTGATTTCTCCTGTAACTGAACAGCTTCTTTGGTTAAATAAATAAGATTTATTCTCCTGTCTTCTTTTGAAGGAACCCTTTTCACCAGTTTTAATTTTTCAAGATTATCAACAAGCCTTGTAATACTTGGCTTATCTCTGAAAGTGGCATCACACAATTGCTGCTGGCTTTGTCCTTCTTCCTTCCACAAATGATAAAGAACACTCCATTGTTCTATTGTGATATCCAGTCCTGCCTGTTTAAAATTTTTCTGCAATCTCCTGGCAATTGCAGTAGAAGCTTTACCTGTGATAAAGCTGTACAATTCCCCTTTCTTAAATTGGTTGTTAGGCATATAGTTGTTTATGCAACTACATAAAGATAATATTTAGTTTGAATTGTAAAAATTTATTTTTGTTAAGAATGGTCGTGATAATAATTACCATATTACTTTTTCTGATGTATGCCGGATTAATTATTTATTACCGACAAAGCTGGCTCCAGGTTCCAATAGGCAATGGACAATGGGCAATTAGCAATCAACCTTCCACGATCATATCTGTAATTATTCCTGCAAGAAATGAGGAAGAGAATATCAGGGCTTGTCTTGAATCAATAACCAATCAATCTTATCCAAATAACCTATTTGAAGTAATTGTTATTGATGATTTTTCTACCGACAGTACTGCAGAAATCATGAACTCCTTTACGGATAAAAATGTCTCACTTATTTCTTTAAAAGATTTTTTTAAAGAAGAAGAACTAAATTCTTACAAAAAGAAAGCAATTGAAATTGCCATTTCAAAGGCAAAAGGAGAATTAATAGTTACAACCGATGCTGATTGTGTTGTTCAAAATAAATGGCTGCAAACAATCGCTGCGTTTTATGAAAAATATCAGCCTGCATTTATTGCTGCCCCGGTTGCTTATTATGGAGAAAAAAATTTTTTAAAAATATTCCAGTCGCTGGATTTTATGACGCTACAGGGAATTACAGGCGCATCGGTTTATAAAAAATTTCACAGCATGTGCAACGGGGCCAATCTTGCTTATGAGAAAAAAATTTTTTATGAAGTTGGAGGATTTACGGGGATCGATAATATTGCAAGCGGAGATGATATGCTGCTGATGCATAAAATATTTGAGCGTTATCCTGAACGGGTTTTGTTTTTAAGATCGCCGGATGTAATAGTAAAAACCAGGCCTGCAGAAAGTTTGAAAGAATTTTTAAATCAAAGGATACGCTGGGCTAGCAAAGCAGATAAATACACTGATAAAAAAATTACTGCTGTTTTATTATTGGTTTATCTGTTTAATGCCTGGATCTTATTCCTTGGTATTTTATCTCTCTTTTATCCTGCTTTATTACTTTGGTTTATAGGAATTATTGCTGCAAAAACAATTGTTGAATTATTTTTTCTTTACCCGGTTGCCAGGTTCTTTAAAAAAGAAAAACTTTTGTGGTGGTTCCCGTTGGCGCAACCATTTCATATATTGTACACAGTTATTGCCGGGTGGCTTGGCAAATTCGGAACTTATAAATGGAAAGAAAGAAAAGTGAAATAGCCTCACCTCTCTTCTTTTGGAGAGGGAGCAGAAAGCTTATATATTAAACGAATTTAATTTAATTTATACGTCCTGACTAATGACAACTCAATTACATCAATCTTTTTCCTTCTCACAAAATGCATGGAGGCGTTTGAAAAAAAACAAGGGTGCTATGTTTGGCTTAGTAATAATTTGTATATCTATTCTCACTGGTATATTTGCCTATTTTATTGCTAATGATTCAACGCCAAATGCTGACAGGCAGATCGTGGAGATACAGGCAAAAAAGCCGGGATACAAAAAAGAATTCATTAAAGTAAAAAAAGAAAAAGATATACCTCCCACTAATTTTTTTAAAAGATTATTATACGGTAAAGAAGATGCATTCAATCTAATACCAATAAACAATTACGGGGAAAAAAGCGATTCTGTTATCATTCAAAAATTTATTGATGATGGTGTTGAAGAAAAAATAAGCATTCCAAAATCAAAGCTGGCTGATAATTATATTGTATCAAAAACCTTTTGGCTGGGAACTGACAGATTTGGAAGAGATATTCTAAGCCGCCTTATTGTGGGCGTAAGAGTGAGCCTGGCAGTAGGTTTAATAACAGTGTTGATATCCTTAACCATTGGTGTTATCCTCGGTTCTCTCGCCGGATATTTTCGGGGCAAAACAGATAATATTATCATGTGGCTCATCAATGTTATCTGGAGCATTCCAACTTTGTTATTGGTTTTCGGAATCACGCTTGCTTTGGGAAAAGGCTTCTGGCAAATTTTTATCGCAGTGGGTTTAACGATGTGGGTTTCTGTTGCAAGACTTATTCGTGGACAGGTGATAGCATTAAGGGAGATGGAATATATACAGGCCGCTAAAGCTTTAGGAATAAAAGATATGAGAATAATCGTACGCCATATTCTGCCAAATGTATTAGGACCGGTTATCGTTATTGCAGCATCTAATTTTGCAACTGCAATTATTGTGGAAGCAGGTTTAAGTTTTTTGGGAGTAGGAGTACAACCGCCGCAGCCAAGCTGGGGACTGATGATTAAAGAAAATTACAATTTCATCATTACACATAATCCAATGCTTGCATTAGCACCGGGCATAGCAATAATGATACTTGTATTAGCCTTTAATCTTTTAGGAAACGGTTTACGGGATGCCCTGGATGTAAGGGGCAAGATTTAATTTTCTTTAGCCGCAATTAATACATTCCTGTTGAAACCTTCATCAAGAGAAATGAATGTCTCTGTTCTTTCTATACCTTTTATGTTTTGAAGATC
>JAQBNL010000012.1 GCA_028288585.1 Chitinophagaceae bacterium
CTTCAGGTGGCCGGTTCGAGCCCGGTCTTCCGCTCAATACTTTTTTATCAAGCTGTTGTAGCTCAGGGGTAGAGCACTTCCTTGGTAAGGAAGAGGTCGTGAGTTCAATTCTCATCAACAGCTCTTAATTGTTATGCAGAATAAAGATAAATAAGTTGAAGTGAGTGACATCCCGCAAGTGCGAACTATGAAAAACAAAAGTTGGTAACATAATCTTTTTAATAATCAATTATAAAACAAAAATAAAATGGCAAAAGAGAACTTTAAAAGGGATAAACCCCACGTTAACGTTGGTACCATTGGTCACGTGGATCACGGTAAAACAACATTGACCGCCGCTATAACCGATATTTTGTCTAAAAAAGGTTTGGCGGAGAAAAAAAATTATGATGAGATTGATGGTGCACCTGAGGAAAAGGAAAGGGGTATCACTATTAATACGGCTCACGTGGAATATGCAACGGTTAATCGCCACTATGCACACGTTGATTGCCCGGGTCACGCCGATTATGTGAAGAACATGATCACAGGTGCTGCCCAGATGGATGGCGCAATTTTAGTAGTTGCTGCTACAGATGGCCCAATGCCACAAACTAAAGAACACATTCTTTTGGCCCGCCAGGTTGGTGTTCCAAGAATTGTTGTATTTATGAATAAAGTAGATCTTGTTGATGATCCTGAATTGTTGGAATTGGTAGAAATGGAAATTCGTGAGTTGTTAACTTCTTATGGATTTGATGGTGATAATACACCTATCATCCAGGGTTCAGCAACCGGCGCTTTAGCAGGTGATGAAAAGTGGGTTGCTAAAATTGATGAGTTAATGGAAGCTGTTGATACATATATTCCTTTGCCTCCACGCCCGGTTGATCAGCCATTCCTGATGAGTGTTGAGGACGTATTCTCAATCACAGGTCGTGGTACAGTTGCAACAGGCCGTATTGAAAGAGGTAGAATTAAAGTGGGTGAAGCAATTGAAATTGTAGGTTTAATGGAAAAACCATTACAATCTGTAGTTACAGGTGTTGAGATGTTTAAGAAGCTGCTTGACGAAGGTGAAGCTGGTGATAATGCAGGTTTATTGTTACGTGGTATTGAAAAGAACCAGATCCGCCGTGGTATGGTACTTTGTAAGCCAGGTTCAATTACTCCGCATACTGAATTTAAAGGCGAGGTTTACGTATTAAGCAAAGAAGAAGGCGGACGTCATACTCCATTCTTCCAAAAATACCGTCCCCAGTTTTATTTCCGTACTACAGACGTTACCGGTGAAGTTGAATTAGCTGCAGGAACTGAAATGGTAATGCCAGGCGATAATACAAACCTTACTGTGAAGTTGATACAGCCAATTGCGATGGAAAAAGGATTGAAATTCGCAATTCGTGAAGGTGGCCGTACAGTAGGAGCAGGACAGGTTACAGAAATTTTAAAATAAAATAGTATCTTTGATTTTCAAAAGTCATTGGTTAAGGGGAATCTCCTTTGACCGGTGACTTTTGATTCTTACGGGCATAGTTCAATGGTAGAATAGAGGTCTCCAAAACCTTTGATCAGGGTTCGAATCCTTGTGCCCGTGCCCGGTAAATTAAATTATATGAATAAAATATCAGCATACATAAGAGACTCCTATAAAGAGATGGGAGAAAAAGTAACCTGGCCAAATTGGGAGCAATTACAACAATCTACCATGATTGTTTTAGTGGCAACTCTTTTTATAACCGCAATTGTTGGGGTTATGGACTTTGGAATTAACGGTGTATTAAAATTTATTTACTCTTTATTTAAGTAAAATGGAAGAAACTAATATAGAAGAAACAAAGATCGATGAGGGAGCTTTAGCGGAAGGGCAGGAAGTTGTAGTACCGGCATCACTTGAGCCGGAAGCGCCTGCCGGGAAGGAAAGCAAATGGTATGTACTTAGAGTTGTTAGCGGTAAAGAGCGTAAAGTAAAAGAGTATTTAGATAAAGATGTTATCCGTAACGGATGGGATAAAATTGTGAAACAGATCTTTTTGCCGGTAGAGAAAGTGTACAAAGTACAGAATGGTAAAAAGGTAATGAGAGAAAGGAATTTTTACCCGGGTTATATAATGATAGAAGTTGAAGATGGAAAACTTTCTGACGAAATGGTGCAGCATCTCAGCAACATCAGCAATGTAATGCACTTTTTAACTGATGGCAAAGGTTCAAAAGGACAAATTATTTCTCTTCGCAGATCTGAAGTAAATAAAATGCTTGGTAAAGCAGATGAGATGGCAGATGCAAGTGGTATAAAAATGAGCGAGCCTTTCATAATTGGTGAAACAATTAAAATTGTTGACGGACCTTTTAATGACTTTAACGGGGTGATAGAAGAAGTGAATGATGAGAAAAAGAAACTTAAAGTGCAGGTTAAGATATTTGGCCGGGCAACGCCGGTGGAATTAAATTATATGCAGGTAGAAAAACTGGGATAATATTTAAAGAGCTGCATTTTGCGGCTCTTTTGTTTTAAAATAATTAGTATGAAAAAAATATTCCTGTTAATTCCTGTGCTGATGTTAGCATTCTCTCTTATGGCGCAACCTCCTGAAGGCCCTGCCAATAAAGGCATGACATTCGGTATTGCAACTACAGAAAAAGACGCCGTTAATGCAAGTGAGTTATCTTCTGTTTTAAATTCTAAAGAGCCTAAAGAAATAAAAGTAAAAGGTAAAGTTGTTGAAGTTTGTAAAGCAGAAGGTTGCTGGCTGCGTATGGAAACTGCTGGTGGAACTATGATGATAAGAATGAAAGACCATAAGTTTTTTGTACCGGTATCAATGCAAGGAAAAACAATTGTTGCAGATGGAACAGCAACTTTAAAAGAAACTTCCGTTGGTATGCTTAAGCATTATGCAGAAGATGCAGGAAAATCTAAAAAAGAAATAGCTGCAATAAAAGAACCAAAGAAAGAAATTGTTTTGCAGGCGAAGGGGATTTTGGTGTTGTAATTACAAATTATTCTTCCTTTTGCCTTACCAATAAATACCAATCATTTTCTAAAGGTAAATAGCCAAAATCATAACAATAGAAATAGGTGCTTCCTTTTTGATTTGTAAAAATCTGTGTGATGTATTTAAACTGAAAACCTTTTTGCAATAATTTGCTCTTGGTCATTTTAATTGTTTCTTTTCCCTCAAGCATATCTTCTAAAATTCTCCTGTTCTTACCCAATGCGTTATTAACGTTTCTCACAAGGTTAATTGTATTCGATTTTAATTGATTATTGTAGTTGTTCCGGCAATAATCATCGCAGAATTTCTTATCCGTTCGTCCCTTTACAGGTTTCTCACAGTTAAGGCAAAGTCTTGGTTTAGTTTCGGCTACCATGCTTACTGGTATTGATTATAACTTGGAAGTTACACTATATAAATTACATGTACAAGTGCTTACAAACGGTTATATACAACTATAAACGCTTAAAATACGAGTACCGCTTTTCCGCCGTAGCATCTTTGTGGTGTTGATGAAACAAAGCGATTTGGATTGTTAACTGAAATAAAAAACATTTTAAAATCGCTCATTAAAAAAGAAATGAGCACAAATTCAAAGTTATGTACGCATTAAAAAACAAGGTTCAATTGATCGGAAATTTAGGCAACGCACCTGAAGTGCGCAACACAGAAAGCGGAAAAAAGATGGTACGTTTTTCAGTAGCCACCAACGAAAGCTACCGCAATGCCAAAGGCGAAAAAGTTACAGAAACCCAATGGCATAATCTTATTGCCTGGGGGAAAGTTGCAGATATTGCAGAAAAGTATCTTACCAAAGGAACTGAAGTTGCAATTGAAGGCAAGCTTATAAACCATAATTATACAGATAAGGCGGGTGTAAAAAAATATGTTACCGAAATACAGGTAAATGAAATTTTGCTGCTTGGCCGCAAAGCTTCTGCTTAGTTTTTTGTCACGGATTACACGGATTAATACAGATTTCGTTTCATGTGTGAGAATTCGTATAATCCCTGGCTATTTATTATTTGTGATAATTAGTTTTAATTCGTGTAATTCGTGCAATAAATTATAGTGTGACAAATCTTAATTCAATAGAGCATAACGAAATCTTCGATTTGGCTTATCGCTTCGTAACAGAAACCAGTGAGAACATTTTTCTTACCGGTAAAGCCGGTACAGGCAAAACAACTTTTCTTAAATACTTAAAAGAGAATTGTTCTAAAAATATTATTGTGGCAGCGCCTACTGGTGTGGCAGCAATAAATGCAGGAGGCGTTACATTGCACAGTTTATTTCAATTGCCTTTTCACCCATTCCTGCCTACTAAAAGTCACAAGGATGAACTGTTGGCGAAGATCAGGTTTAATAAACAGCGCCAGCTATTACTCCGTAAAATGGAACTGCTGGTTATTGATGAAATAAGTATGGTACGCTGTGATACAATGGATGCAATAGATACAATCTTAAAATCAGTACGCAGAAATTATAATACTCCTTTTGGCGGAGTTCAGTTATTATGTATCGGTGATCTGCATCAGTTGCCGCCGGTAGCGCAACGTCATGAGTGGAATATTTTGGAAGAATATTATTCTTCACCATTCTTTTTCGACAGCAATGTTATTAAAGAACAAATGCCGTTGTTAATTGAATTGAATAAAGTGTACCGCCAAAAGGAAGATTCATTTGTTGCGCTATTAAATAAAGTGCGTAACAATAAAATGGATGTTGATGATTTTGAAGTGTTGCATCAAAGATACAACCCCATATTCCGTCCTTCTCTTGAAGAAAAATATATAACACTCACTTCTCATAACAACCAGGCGGATTTAATTAATAACCGGGAACTGCAAAAATTATTATCACCTTCATTTATTTATGAGGCAATAATCGATGGCGACTTTCCTGAAAATACTTATCCCGCCGAAGGCTCTTTAATTTTAAAAACAGGAGCACAGGTAATGTTTTTAAAAAATGATACCATTCAAAAAAGATATTTCAATGGGAAGATAGGAGTGATTAAATCTTTGGATGAGGATGAAATAATTGTTGAATGTGATGGCGTAAACATTACTGTATTGCCAGAGACCTGGGAGAACACACGGTATGTTTTAAACCGGGCCGATGGAAAATTACAACAGGAAACGCTTGGTACATTTACACAGTTTCCTTTAAGATTGGCCTGGGCTATAACAATTCACAAAAGCCAGGGGTTAACTTTTGAAAAAGTAATGATAGATGCTGGTGCAGCCTTTAGCAGCGGCCAGGTGTATGTAGCATTAAGCCGATGTACCAGTCTGGATGGAATTGTTCTATTATCAAAAATTCCTTCCGCGGCAATTTATAGTAATGATAATGTTATTAAAGGCCACGATGCATTAACGCATAAAGGTTCATTGGCTGAGCGTTTCGCAGGTGCAAGACAAATTTTTACACAACAATTGCTGGAAGAAATTTTTTCTTTTAATGAAATAACTCCTGTTATTGATATCCTGTATTTAAAAATAAATGAGAACAAAGAAAAATTAAGTACAGATGCAGTTGTGTGGATTGAAAACCTGAAAAATAATTTTTCAGCAGATAAAATAATCGGTTTAAAATTTATTAGACGAATTGAAGAGTTGATGAAAGAAGAAAGTATTATAGAAAATAATGTTGCATTGCAAAAAAGAATTAATGATGCAACATCACACTTTGAACCCAAATTTGCTGCATACCTCAACGCTATACACAATCACCCAATAATAACCGAACACAAAGAAGTTGCAACAATTATTAATGAATATTTATCCCAACTAATATTATCTGTTAACCTGGCAAATTATTACCTGCAGTATTGTAAACAGTCGTTTTCAGTAACATCATTTTTGCAGCATAAATTAAAATATGCTCAGCCACGATTTAATATTACCGCTTATGCTACCGGCAAAGCCCAATCGTTTTCCGATATTCCAAATGCCGAACTTTACGAAGAACTTAAACGCTGGAGAAATGATATTTGTGAACGAACAAGCCTCCCTATTTATATTGTCGCTAACCAGGCAACATTAAAAGAGATTGCAACTTATCTCCCTTTAAATAAAAAAGATCTTTTGTTGTTGAGCGGTTTTGGAAAAGCGAAAGTTGATAAATATGGGGATGAGATTCTGTCCTTTGTTGAAAATTACTGCACAACTCATAATCTTCAAACAAATATTGCTGCAAAAGTGGCCAACCCTAAAAGAGAGCGAAAAGAGAAAAGCAATGAAGTAAAGACGGATACAAAAACACTCTCCTTTCAGTTGTTTAAAGAGGGTAAATCGGTATCCGAAATTGCTAAGGAGAGAAATCTATCCATCAGTACCATAGAAGCACATCTTGCATGGTACGTAGGTAGCGGTGAAATTGATATAAATAAAATGGTGTCTTTGGAAAAACAATTGCTAATAAAGGCGGCTGCCAAAACCCATGGTTCCCAAAGTCATAAAATTTTAAAAGACAATCTTCCGGATAATATTAGCTATGGAGAAATAAGATTAGTATTGGCAAGCGGAAAAGCAGCCTAAAACAATAGATAATTATTTCTTAATAGAGACAAAAACCTTCTTGTAAAACAGATTTATTCCCTTACCTTTGCCCTCCCAAAAAGTTCTTTAAGAATATATTGTTATTGGGAGTCCTTAGCTTTTCTAAGGACGCTAAAACCAAAAAAGTAAAACATGGCAAAAGAAGTAACAGGCTTTGTCAAACTCCAATGTAAAGGAGGACAAGCCAATCCGGCACCACCTATCGGTCCGGCATTAGGTTCCAAAGGAATCAACATCATGGAGTTCTGCAAACAATTTAATGCAAGAACCCAGGATAAACAGGGAAAAGTTCTTCCCGTTCTCATCACAGTTTATGGTGATAAATCATTTGATTTTGTAATTAAAACTCCTCCGGCTGCAGTACAGTTAAAGGATGCTGCTAAAATTGAAAGTGGCAGCAAAGAACCCAATCGTGCAAAAGTTGGTAAAGTAACCTGGGCACAGGTTGAAGAAATTGCTAAAGACAAAATGGAAGACTTGAATGCTTTCAGTCTTAACAGCGCAATGAGCATGGTTGCAGGTACAGCACGCAGTATGGGCTTAACTGTAGAAGGTAAAGCTCCCTGGGAAAATTAATTACAACATCTGCCGCAAGGCTAAAAATATTTAAAATGATCACTAAAAAAAGAAAAGTTGCCAATGCCAGGATAGAGAAGGATAAAACCTATTCTCTTAAAGAAGCATCCACTTTGGTTAAAGAAATTAATACAACAAAATTTGATAGCTCTGTTGATCTGCACATTCGTTTAGGTGTTGATCCTAAAAAAGCAGACCAGGCAGTTAGAGGAACTGTTTCATTACCTCATGGTACCGGAAGAACAAAAAGAGTTCTTGTTCTTTGCACGCCCGATAAAGAAGAAGCTGCAAGAGCCGCGGGTGCTGATTATGTAGGATTAGATGAATTTATAACAAAGATTGAAGGTGGATGGACAGATGTAGACGTTATCGTTGCTACTCCTTCTGTGATGCCTAAGATTGGTAGGTTAGGTAAAGTATTAGGTCCACGTAACCTGATGCCAAATCCTAAAACAGGTACAGTAACAAATGATGTTGCAGCTGCTGTTAATGATGTAAAAGGTGGTAAAATTTCATTTAAAGTAGATAAGGTAGGAATTATACATGCTTCTATCGGAAGGGTGAGTTTCTCTCCTGATAAAATTGAAGCAAATAGCCAGGAACTTATTAATACGATAATGAAATTAAAGCCTTCCAGCTCAAAAGGAACTTATCTTAAAGGTTTAAGCATGGCAAGCACGATGAGCCCGGGCATTGCAATTGATACAAAATCTGTTCAGAACTAAATTAATTCGATCTGGCAGATGCCAGCTTAAAAATATTTTTATGACAAGAGAAGAAAAACAGGAAGTAATTGAAACACTGAAAGGCAAGTTCTCTCAGTATACCAACTTCTATATCACAGATACTGAAAATCTATCTGTAGCACAAATAACCAATTTACGCAGGCATTGTTTTAATAAGCAGGTTGAAGTAAAAGTGGCTAAGAATACATTGATAAAAAAGGCTTTGGAAAGTTTGGACAATGAAAGATATGCAGGTGTTTATGATTCACTTCATAAAGTAACTGCTTTAATGTTCAGTGAAAATCCAAAAGATCCTGCCGTTATCATAAGCAGTTTCCGTAAAGAAATAAACGGGGAAAAGCCTCTTTTAAAAGCTGCTTTCCTTAATGGAGATATTTTTATTGGAGATAACCAGCTGTTGGCTTTAACTAAGATCAAAACTAAAAATGAATTGATTGGTGAAGTTATCAGTTTGTTACAATCACCAATTCAACGTGTATTGGGCGCTTTACAAAACAGGCCTGAAGCTGTAGATAATGAAACTTCAGCTGCAAGTGCTCCGGAAGCTACAGCTACAACTGAAGCTGCAGCGGAAACAAGTGCACCCGAAACAACTAGCCCGGAACCAACTGCTGACGCAGCTCCGGAAACAAAACCAGAAGCATAATAATTTTTAATAAACCATCCGGCGGAGTTTAAACGAAGAAGTCGGAAAAAAACAAAAAACATGGCAGACGTAAAACAATTAGCTGAAAACTTAGTAGGTTTAACAGTAAAAGAAGTTCAGGAATTAGCTGAATTCTTAAAATCAGAATATGGTATCGAGCCAGCAGCAGTTTCAGTTGCAGCAGGACCAAGCGATGGCGGTGGCGCAGCAGCAGTGGAAGAAAAAACATCTTTCAATGTAATTCTTAAATCTCCGGGTGCTAATAAATTAGGTATCGTTAAGATAGTTAAGGAATTAACCGGACTTGGCTTAAAAGAAGCGAAAGACCTGGTTGACGGTGCACCAAAAGCTATCAAAGAAGGTGTTGATAAAGCAACTTCTGAAGAGATCAAGAACAAGCTTACAGAAGCCGGCGCTGACGTAGAAATTCAATAAGAATTAATAAAGATGCTTTAAAAGCCGGGGAGTGATCTCTGGCTTTTATACGTTGATAATAATGGCAAAATCAAGAGGATATTACAAAATTTAACTAAATTATTTCCAATACGGTAGTCTATAGTAAATTTTTCGATATTTTCCCTTACTTTTGCACTCCTTTAATTTCGGATTAGTGGCTTTATGCCTGTTATCCTGTTAGGGGCACTTCTACACTTTAAAAGTTTTAACTACAATATGGCTTCAACTAAAGTAGCTCCTGCAAAAAGAATCAACTTCGGAAAAATTGAACATCTTGCAGAGACTCCCGATTTGCTTGGAATTCAGATCCAATCATTCAAAGATTTTTTTCAACTTGAAACAACTCCTGACAGAAGAAATGTTGAGGGTTTATTTCGTGTGTTTAAGGAAAATTTTCCTATCACCGATACCCGTAACATTTTCGTTCTTGAGTTTCTGGATTATTTCGTAGATCCTCCGCGTTACACAATTGAAGAGTGTATCGAAAGAGGACTAACATATGCTGTTCCTCTTAAAGCCAAGCTTCGTCTTAGCTGTAATGATGAAGAGCACGTGGATTTTCAAACCATTGTCCAGGACGTTTTCTTGGGAAACATTCCTTACATGACGCCACGTGGTACTTTTGTTATCAATGGTGCTGAAAGGGTTGTCGTTTCCCAATTACATCGTTCTCCTGGTGTATTCTTTGGTCAGTCAACACATCCAAACGGAACAAAGATCTACTCGGCAAGAGTAATTCCTTTTAAAGGTGCATGGATGGAGTTTGCTACAGACATCAACAATGTGATGTATGCATACATTGATCGTAAAAAGAAGTTTCCTGTAACAACTTTGCTTCGCTCTATTGGTTATGAAACTGATAAAGATATTCTTGAATTATTTGGAATGGCTGTAGAAGTAAAAGCAGATAAAAAAACACTGAATGCAAATCTTGGTAAAAGATTAGCAGCACGTGTGCTTCGCAGTTGGGTTGAAGATTTTGTGGATGAGGATACCGGCGAAGTAGTTAGCTTGGAAAGAAATGAAATTGTTCTTGAAAGAGATACAATTCTTGATGAAGATAATATTGCAATGATCCTTGAGCTGAGTGTAAAAAGTGTTTTCATTCAGAGAGAAGAGGTAAGTGGCGATTATGCAATTATCTATAATACATTAAATAAAGATACTTCCAACAGTGAGATAGAAGCGGTGCAGCATATCTATCGCCAGTTGCGTGGCGCTGATGCCCCGGATGATGAAACAGCAAGAGGTATTATTGATAAATTATTCTTTAGTGATAAGCGTTATGACCTTGGTGAAGTTGGCCGTTATAAGATCAACAGGAAGCTTGGATTAAATTATCCTATTGAAAAGAAAACATTAACCAAAGAAGATATCATTTCTATCATAAAATATTTGGTGTTGTTAACCAATGCCAAGAGTGAGATCGATGATATTGATCATTTAAGTAACCGCCGTGTACGTACTGTGGGTGAGCAATTATATGCCCAGTTCGGTGTTGGGCTTGCACGTATGGCTCGTACCATTCGTGAAAGAATGAACGTTCGTGATAACGAAGTATTTACTCCCGTTGATCTGATCAATGCAAGAACATTATCTTCTGTTATCAATTCATTCTTTGGCACATCGCAGTTATCACAGTTCTTAGATCAGACAAATCCTTTGTCAGAGATAACGCACAAGCGTCGTATCTCGGCTCTTGGGCCCGGTGGTTTAAGCAGGGAGAGAGCAGGCTTTGAGGTTCGTGACGTACACTATTCTCACTACGGTCGTCTTTGTACAATTGAAACTCCTGAAGGTCCAAACATTGGTTTGATATCTACACTTTGTGTACATGCCAAAATAAATGAAATGGGCTTTATTGAAACACCTTACCATAAAGTAAATGATGGTAAAGTGGATATGAAGAAAGTTACTTTCCTTAGTGCTGAAGAAGAGGACACAAAGAAAATTGCGCAGGCAAACGTTGGCGTTGATGATAAAGGAAACTTTATAGAAGATAAAATAAAATCAAGGCAAACCGGCGACTTCCCGATATTAGATAAAGGTGAAGTTGAATATATGGATGTTGCGCCAAATCAAATTGTTGGTTTGAGTGCTTCTCTAATTCCATTCCTTGAGCATGATGATGCCAACCGTGCGCTGATGGGTTCAAACATGCAACGCCAGGCAGTTCCATTGATCCGTCCTGAAGTGCCGATTGTAGGTACAGGCCTGGAAGCAAAAGCTGCACGTGATGCAAGAATTCAAATTCATGCTGATGGGGATGGTGTTGTAGAATTTGTAGATGCCAACGAAATTCATGTTAGATATAACAGGAACCCGACACAAAAATTAATAAGCTTTGATGAAGATTTAATTATTTACAAGCTTACTAAATTTATAAAAACAAACCAGGCAACCTGTATTAATCTTCGCCCTGCTGTTAAAAAAGGACAAGTTGTAAAAGAAGGTGACTTCTTAACTGAAGGTTATGCAACGAAAGATGGCGAATTAGCGCTGGGACGTAATCTTAAAGTGGCATTCATGCCTTGGAAAGGTTACAACTTTGAAGATGCGATCGTGATAAGTGAGAAGGTTGTAAAAGACGATTGGTTCACTTCAATCCATATTGATGAGTTTGAATTAGAGGTTCGTGATACAAAATTGGGTGAAGAAGAATTGACTCCGGATATTCCAAACGTAAGTGAGGAAGCTACAAAAGACCTCGATCAGAATGGTGTTATAAGAATTGGCGCTCACGTAAAAGAAGGTGATATCATTATTGGAAAAATTACTCCAAAAGGTGAGAGCGATCCAACTCCGGAAGAAAAATTATTAAGAGCAATATTTGGTGATAAGGCAGGTGATGCAAAAGATGCTTCTTTAAAAGCACCAAGCGGAACTGAAGGTGTTGTGATCGATAAAAAATTATTCCAGAGAGCTAAGAAAGATAAGAACGGAAAAGTAAAAGAAAAAGCTTCTTTAGAAAAAATTGAAAAGACGCATGAGAAAAATGAAGCTGATATTTTAGAAGTGTTGATTAGCAAATTACTTACGCTTACAAAAGATAAGAACTCTGCAAGCATCAGCAACAACTTTGGTGAAGTGTTGATCGGTAAAGGCGCTAAGATCACTGCAAAAAATCTTGGTGGTCTTGATTACCAAAACGTAAATCCTTTGGGATGGACAGGTGATGCAAAAACTGATGATCATATCAATACGTTATTGCATAACTACAACATTAAGTACAACGAAGAATTAGGAAGGTATAAGAGAGAGAAATTCAATATCTCTATCGGTGATGAATTACCTGCGGGTGTTTTAAAACTTGCAAAAGTTTATCTGGCTGTTAAGCGTAAGCTTAAAGTGGGAGATAAGATGGCAGGTCGTCACGGAAATAAAGGTATCGTTGCAAAAATCGTTCGCCAGGAAGATATGCCGTTCCTTGAAGATGGAACACCTGTTGACATTGTATTGAATCCACTCGGTGTACCAAGCCGTATGAACCTCGGGCAGATATATGAAACTGTTCTCGGATGGGCCGGTGAAAAATTAGGAGTAAGATTCGCAACGCCGATTTTTGATGGTGCTTCTGTTGATGAGATTGCAGAGCAGGTGGCTAAAGCAGGACTTCCATTGTTTGGTCATACATATTTATATGATGGTGAAACAGGAGATCGCTTTGACCAGAAAGCAACCGTTGGAATTATCTATGTTATTAAACTTCACCACATGGTTGATGATAAGATGCATGCCCGTTCAATCGGACCATACAGCTTAATTACACAACAACCGCTTGGTGGTAAAGCACAGTTTGGTGGTCAAAGATTTGGAGAGATGGAAGTATGGGCTTTGGAAGCATACGGTGCATCAAACATCCTCCAGGAATTACTGACATTGAAATCAGATGATATCATCGGAAGAGCGAAGACGTATGAGGCAATTGTAAAAGGTGATAATATTCCAAGACCAGGTGTTCCCGAATCATTCAACGTATTGGTTCATGAATTAAGAGGTTTAGGATTGGATCTGAAATTTGAGTAAAGCCCCCTCTAAATCTCCCCCAATAGGGGAGACTTGCTAACGCACAAAGGGCCGTGTTTAAAAATTTGAAAAGAGTTATAAAAAATTGAAGTCTTCAAAGTCCCTCCTTCGGAGGGATTTAGGGAGGCCTAAAAGCAAATAAAATATGCAAAAAAAAGAAAATCGTCCACGTCCAACGTTTTCTCAGATTACAATTGGTTTGGCTTCGCCTGATTCTATTTTAGAAAGAAGTTATGGTGAAGTTTTAAAGCCTGAAACTATTAACTACCGAACTTACAAACCTGAAAGAGATGGTTTGTTTTGCGAAAGAATTTTTGGGCCTGTAAAAGATTATGAGTGTGCCTGCGGAAAATACAAACGTATCCGTTACAAGGGCATTGTTTGCGACCGTTGTGGTGTTGAGGTTACAGAGAAAAAAGTTCGTCGTGAAAGAATGGGTCACATCAAATTGGTTGTGCCGGTTGTTCATATCTGGTATTTTAAATCTCTTCCAAATAAAATTGGTTACCTGTTAGGAATGAGCTCTAAGAAATTAGAGACCATTGTTTACTATGAGCGTTTTGTTGTAATACAAGCCGGTATCCGTGCTGATAAAGGACAAAATTATTCTGATCTTTTAACTGAAGAAGAATACCTGGATATTTTGGAAACTCTTCCAAAAGATAATCAGCATTTGCCTGATGAAGATCCTGATAAGTTTATTGCAAAGATGGGTGCAGAAGCTGTGCATGATATGTTACAACGC
>JAQBNL010000035.1 GCA_028288585.1 Chitinophagaceae bacterium
TTTTCACAGAAAGTGCAGCTAAAATTTTTGTAGAGGAGAATAAAGAAGTAGCAGAAGCATAATTTATAATTAAATAATTAATAGACATGAAACTGTCTGACGTTTTAATAAGACCGGTATTATCAGAGAAAGTGAACAGGCAAACTGAAAAGCAGAACCGTTACACTTTCGTGGTAGACAGGAAAGCAAACAAACTGGAAATAAAAAAAGCTGTAGAAGAATTCTATGGTATCCAGGTTGAAGATGTGAATACATTGGTTATGCCTTCAAAAGCAAAATCACGTAACACAAAATCAGGAATTGTTTCGGGTAGAAAACCTGCTAAGAAAAAAGCAATTGTAACAGTAGCAGAAGGAGAAACTATTGACCTGTACGGCAACGTATAAAATATTAAAGTAATGGTGGTCAGCACCGCAAAGTTTGACAAATAAAAAAATAAAATGGCACTTAAGAAATATAAACCGATTACAGCAGGAACCCGTTGGAGAATTGGAAATGCATATGCAGAGATAACAACCAACGTTCCCGAAAAAAGTTTGGTGGAAAAAGTTCACCACACAGCTGGCCGTAATACATCAGGTCGCAGGAGTATGCGTTACCTCGGTGGCGGACATAAAAGAATGTATCGTGTTATTGATTTTAAAAGAGACAAGAAAGATATACCTGCAGTTGTAAAAACAATTGAGTACGATCCTAACCGCAGTGCATTTATTGCATTGGTTAATTATAGTGATGGTGAAAAACGTTATATAATTGCACCACAGGGTTTACAGGTTGGCGCTACAATTTTAAGTGGAGACAGTGTTGCACCTGAACTTGGTAATGCTTTACAATTAAAGAGCATGCCTTTAGGAACTACAATTCACAATGTTGAAATGCAACCAGGCCAGGGTGGTAAATTGGTTAGAAGCGCAGGTGCATCTGCACAGCTTTCTAACAAAGAAGATAAGTATGCTGTTATAAAAATGCCAAGTGGTGAGTTAAGAAAAATATTGATCAATTGCTATGCAACAGTTGGTGTTGTAAGTAACAGTGATCATAGTTTACAAAGCATGGGTAAGGCAGGAAGAAACAGGTGGAGAGGTATTAGACCAAGAGTAAGAGGTGTTGCGATGAACCCCGTAGATCACCCGATGGGTGGTGGTGAAGGTAAAGCTTCAGGTGGACATCCACGCAGCAGAACAGGTAAGTATGCTAAAGGACAGATCACACGTACAAGAGGAAAAGGTTCTGATAAAATGATAATTCAAAGAAGAAACGGTAAGAAATTACCTAACAAATAAAAATAAAACATGGCTCGTTCAGTAAAAAAAGGTCCTTATGTTGATGCAAATCTCGAAGGAAAAGTGTTGGGCATAAATGAAGGAAAAAATAAGAAAGGTGTTATCAAAACATGGTCTCGCCGTTCTACCATCACTCCTGATTTTGTAGGTCACACATTTGCAGTGCATAATGGAAACAAATTTATTCCGGTGTATGTAACTGAATTTATGGTAGGTCATAAATTAGGTGAATTTGCACCAACAAGAAATTTCAAAGGTCATTCAAGTAAGAAAATTGCGTAAACTGATTTTATAAAATGGAAGCAGTAGCTAAACTAAATAATTATCCCACATCACCCCGCAAAATGCGTTTGCTGGCTGATCTTATACGTGGAATGGAAGTGGACAAAGCATTAGGTGTTCTACAATTCAACCCAAAACATCCGGCAGTTCCTTTATACAAACTATTAAAAAGCGCCATCAATAACTGGGAGCAAAAAAATAGTGATGCAAAAGTGGAAGATGCAGGCCTGATAGTGAAGACTATTATGGTTGATGGTGGAAGAGTTATTCGCCGTATGCGCCCTGCTCCGCAAGGTCGTGGTTATCGTATCCGCAAAAGAAGTAACCATGTTACCCTTATTGTAGATAGTAAAGCGGAAAAGGTAGTAAAGGTTAAAAAAGAAAAACCGGTTGCTAAAATAGCAGAGCCGGTGGTAGCAGTTGCAACACCAGAGGTAAAGAAGCCAAGAACAAGAACTAAAAAAGATTCAACAAATAAAACAACTAATTAAAAACCGAATATGGGTCAAAAAGTAAATCCGATTGGGGCAAGGTTAGGTATCATCCGTGGATGGGAAAGCAACTGGTTTGCACACCCAAAAGATTATGGAAATAAGCTGATCGAGGATGATAAAATAAGAACCTACCTGAATGCCCGTATCCAAAAAGGTGGTATAGCAAAAATTGTAATTGAGCGTACATTAAATAAACTGATCGTTACAATTCATACGTCAAAGCCTGGTATCATTATCGGTAAAGGTGGTGGCGAGGTTGACCGTATAAAAGAAGAGTTGAAGAAGTTGACAGGTAAAGAAGATGTACAGATAAACATTCTTGAGATACGCCGTCCGGAATTGGATGCAAACATAGTAGCTGATACAATTGCCAAGCAAATTGAAAATCGTATCAACTATAAGAGAGCAATTAAAATGTCTATCGCTTCTGCTTTACGTATGGGCGCAGAAGGAATAAAAGTGAGAGTGGGTGGCCGTTTAGGTGGTGCTGAGATTGCACGTAGCGAAGAAATAAAACAAGGCAGAACACCATTGCATACGCTTCGTATGGATATTGATTACGCTAATGTTTTCGCTCAAACAGTTTACGGAAAGATTGGTATTAAAGTATGGATATGTAAAGGTGAGGTTTTAGCAAAGAGAGATCTTAATCCAAATATAATTGCAGGTGGTGGTAAAGAAGGTGGGGAGCAAAGACAGGGAGAAAGAAGACCTGATTTTGGTGACAGACGCGGTGGCGGAGACAGAGGTGGCGAAAGACGCGGCGGAGGTGGTGGAGATAGAAGAGGTGGCGGTGGCCAGGGTGGCGGACCTCGTGGTGGTGGGCAAGGTGGACCGAGAAGATAATTTAAAAATTAAGAATTTAAAATTTAGAATCAATAATGTTACAGCCAAAAAGATCAAAGCACAGGAAAGCGCAGAAGGGTCGTATGAAAGGCGATACTAAAAGAGGAGATTTAATTTCCTTTGGAAGTTTCGGTTTAAAAGCGCTGGATTCAGTATGGTTAACAAACCGCCAGATAGAATCTGCCCGCCAGGCTTTAACCCGTCATATGAAACGTGAAGGTAATGTTTGGATAAGAATTTTCCCTGATAAGCCTATCACTAAAAAACCTGCAGAAGTGAGGATGGGTAAGGGTAAAGGTAACCCCGAGTATTGGGCAGCAGTAGTTCAGCCCGGAAGAATTTTATTTGAAGCTGATGGAGTTCCGATGCAAACAGCTAAAGAAGCATTTGAATTAGCAGCACAAAAATTACCGATACAAACAAAGTTTGTTGTTCGCAGAGACTACGAAGAACAAGCAGTAAAAGCGAAATAAGATGTCAAAGAAAATAGATTTTTTAAGAAGTGTAAAAGAGATGAACGAAACTGATCTTAAAGCAAGGATCCAGGAAGATGAATTGCGTTTGAAGAAGTTAACTTTTGCTCATGCTGTTTCCCCATTGGAAAATCCAATGACGATCCGTGGCGTAAGAAAAGATCTTGCCCGTTTAAAAACTGAATTAAAGAATAAACAATCACAAGCTAAGGAAACTGTTTCAGCAGAAACAACTACTGAAAGCTAAAACATAATACAATGGCTGAAGAAACAAATACAAACGCTGGAGAAACAAGTGCAAACGCAGTAAGCAGGAATTTACGCAAAGTAAGAGTGGGCATCGTTTCCAGTAACAAGATGGATAAAACCATTACTGTAAAGGTGGAAAGAAAAGTAAAGCATCCGCTCTATGGTAAGTTCATTAAAAAAACTACCGGCTTTCATGCACACGATGAAAAAAACGAGTGCAGCATAGGCGATATAGTTAAGATAATGGAAGCAAGACCAATGAGCAAAACCAAGCGTTGGAGATTAGTTGAAGTAGTTGAAAAAGTAAAATAAAATAGCCCGAAAGGCTTTAAACTTTAAATAAAATGATTCAGCAAGAAAGCAGGCTAAATGTAGCTGATAACAGCGGGGCAAAAGAAGTGTTGTGTATACGTGTTCTGGGTAACTCCGGCCAGGATTACGCACACGTTGGCGATAAGATAGTTGTTACAGTAAAGGATGCACTACCAGCCGGCGGAATAAAAAAAGGAACAGTTAGCAAAGCTGTTATTGTAAGAACTAAAAATAAGCTTCGTCGTAAAGATGGTTCTTATATCCGCTTCGATGATAATGCCGTGGTTCTGTTAAGTGCTTCTGATGAGCCAAGAGGAACAAGGATTTTTGGGCCGGTAGCCAGGGAGTTGAGAGATAAAGGTTATATGAAGATCATCTCACTTGCGCCTGAAGTATTATAATAATTGATTTGACGGTTTCCGTTTGATCTAGAAATAAGAAATAAAAATGAAGACAAGATTTAAACCAAAGTTCCATATAAAGAAAGGCGATACAGTAGTTGTAATTGCCGGCGATGATAAGGATCTGAAGAAGCCAAGAAAAGTATTGGAGATCATCACAGAAAAGAATCGTGTGTTGGTAGAAGGTGTGAACATCGTTACCAAGCACACTAAGCCTTCTGCGCAAAACACAAAAGGCGGTATTCAAAAAATTGAAGCTCCAATCGCTATTTCAAATGTGATGATATGGGATACAAAAGCAGGTGCGCCATCAAAAATTAAACGTACCCGTGAGAATGGTAAATTAGTTAGAACAACAAAAAATTCAGGGGAGGTAATCAAATAATGGCAACAGAAAAATATACTCCGAGACTTGCAGACAAGTACAAAAAAGAAGTTGTACCTGCTCTCATGAAAAAGTTTTCTTATAAAACTGTAATGCAGGCGCCAAGGCTTACAAAAATTTGTTTGAACCGTGGTGTTAATGGCGCAGTTGCTGATAAAAAATTAATTGACATCTCTATTGATGAGATGACAATGATCACCGGTCAGAAAGCTGTAGCAACCATGTCTAAGAAAGACGTATCAAATTTTAAGCTTCGTAAGGATATGCCAATCGGCACAAAAGTTACTTTACGTGGAGTAAATATGTATGAATTTTTAGATCGCCTGGTTTCTGTTTCATTACCACGTGTTCGTGACTTTAAAGGTATCAGCGATAAAGCGTTTGATGGCCGCGGTAATTATACTTTAGGTGTTACTGAACAAATTATTTTTCCTGAGATAGACATTGATAAAGTGAACAAGATAACAGGAATGGATATCACTTTTGTAACAACAGCAAACACAAACGAAGAAGCATTTGAATTGTTGAAAGAACTGGGAATGCCTTTTAAAAATATTAAAAAAACAACTGAATAAACATGGCTAAAGAATCAGTTAAAGCAAGACAGAGAAAGCGTGAAACAATGGTTGCTCAATATGCCGAAAAGCGTAAAGCACTAAAAGAAGCCGGCGATTACAAAGCGCTTGATCTGTTGCCAAAAAATGCATCTCCCGTTCGCTTAAAAAACCGTTGCCAGCTTACCGGCAGGCCACGTGGATATTTAAGACATTTTGGTGTATCAAGAAACATGTTTCGTGATATGGCATTACAGGGAAAAATACCGGGTGTAAAAAAAGCAAGCTGGTAATTAAAATAAATATTAGTATCAAATAAAAAATATTATGGTTACGGATCCGATAGCAGATTATTTAACAAGAGTTAGAAACGCACAAATGGCGAATCATAGGGTTGTAGAAATTCCTGCAAGCAATTTGAAAAAGCGTCTGACTGAAATTTTGTATGACAAAGGCTATATTTTAAAGTACAAATTTGAAGATGACAGCAAACAAGGTGTTATCAAAATCGCTTTAAAATATGATCCTACAACAAAGCTGCCTGCCATCCAGAGTTTGGAAAGGATTAGCCGCCCAGGTTTGCGTACGTATGCAAAGCCTGATGAATTTAAACGTGTGAAGAATGGTTTGGGCATTGCTATCGTCTCTACATCAAAAGGTGTAATGACCGATAAAGAAGCAAAAGCTCAGAATGTTGGTGGAGAAGTGTTGTGTAATATTTATTAAACCCCTTATCCCCCAAAGGGGAACAAGGAAAAATAGAAAATAAAATGTCTAGAATTGGAAAAAATCCTGTAACAATAACTGATGGTGTTAACGTAACTGTTAGCCCCGAAAATGTTATTACTGTTAAAGGGCCAAAGGGCGAATTGAAGCAAACCGTAGATAGAGATATTAAAGTTGAAGTGAAAGATGGTAAGGTTGAATTTGCAAGACCGACTGACCAGATCCGTCATCGTGCAATGCACGGCTTGTACCGCTCTTTGATTAACAACATGGTTAAAGGAGTTACTGAAGGATATAGCAAAAAGCTTGAGCTGGTTGGTGTGGGTTTTAAAGCCGCTAGCCATGGAAATGTTTTAGACCTTGCTTTAGGTTATTCTCACAATATTATTTTTGAGATCCCTAAAGAATTAAAAGTAACAACATCACAGGAGAAAGGACAAAATCCTATGATCACTTTAGAGAGTATAGATAAGCAGTTGTTAGGCCAGGTAGCCGCAAAGATCAGGAGCTTACGTAAACCTGAACCATACAAAGGAAAGGGTGTGAAGTTCGCCGGTGAAGTATTAAGAAGAAAAGCTGGTAAGGCAGCAGGTAAGTAAAAGCTAATTGGCTATTAGTTTACTGGTAAATGGACTAACTAATAAACCGATAAACCACTAAACGGATAAACAAATTCTCCGCAAAACCGGAGAAGTAAAATAAAAGAATATGTCAAAAGTTAGTGCAAGAAGAAGTATAAGATATCGCATCCGCAGGAAGATAAGCGGAAGCGGAAGCAAACCAAGGTTAAGCGTTTTCAGGAGCAATAATGATATTTATGTGCAACTGATAAATGACCAGGATGGAACTACCATTGCAGCAGCTTCATCAAGAGAAAAAGATATTGCGGCGCAAAAAGTGAACAAGGTCGAAAAAAGCAAACTGGTTGGTGCAGCTGTAGCAAGAAAGGCAAGTGAGTTGGGAATTAAAGATGTTGTGTTTGATCGCGGTGGTTATATTTATCATGGCCGTGTAAAGGCGGTAGCTGAAGGTGCAAGAGAAGGTGGATTACAATTTTAATTAGAAAATCAATTTTAATAAATGGCAAACATTTCAAAAATAAAAGGCGGAGACCTGGAGCTTAAAGAGAAAGTGGTTACAATAAACCGTGTTGTAAAAACAACAAAAGGTGGACGTGCATTCAGTTTCTCTGCATTGGTTGTAGTGGGTGATGGTAATGGTGTGGTTGGCCAGGGTTTAGGTAAAGCCAAAGAAGTTCAGGAAGCAATTCTTAAAGGCATTGATGATGCTAAAAAGAATTTGATTAAGGTTCCTGTAATGCATGGTACCATTCCTCATGAGCAATGGAGTAAAGAAGGTGCTGCAAAGGTTTTAATAAAACCTGCTGCACATGGTACCGGTGTAATTGCAGGAGGCAGTATGCGTGCAGTGTTGGAAGCTTGTGGTATTACTGACGTACTTGCAAAATCACTCGGCTCAGCAAATCCACATAACGTGGTAAAGGCAACAGTAAAAGCATTGGCAACTTTACGTGAGCCAATTGCAGTTGCTAAAACAAGAAATATTTCTTTAAAGAAAGTTTTTAACGGATAATAATGGCAAAGATTAAAGTAACACAAATAAAAAGCGGCATCGATCGTTCAGAGCGGCAAAAATTAACTTTACAGGCCCTTGGATTAAATAAATTAAATGCCACTAAAGAAGTTGAAGCCACTCCGCAAATTTTAGGAATGGTAAAAAAAGTAAGTCATCTTGTTAAGGTGGAAGAATTAGCTTAATTAATAAATGCGAGGGGTGATACCCCGTAAGTTCAAAATCAAAAAAAATGCAACTACACAATTTAAGACCTGCAACAGGTTCAACTCACAAAGAAAAAAGAATAGGCCGTGGTGAAGCTTCCGGTAAAGGAGGAACATCAACAAAAGGTAACAAGGGTGGGCAAAGTCGTGCCGGTTACAAAATTAAAATGGCTCACGAAGGTGGCCAGATGCCACTGCAACGCAGGGTTCCAAAGCGTGGATTTAAAAATATCAACCGCATAGAATATAAAGTTTTCAATCTTGGACAGATAGATCAGCTGGTAGAAAAATATGGTATTAAAGAATTCACTTTGGAAAATCTTTATATCAATAATCTTATCAACCAAACTGCCAGGGTAAAAATATTAGGCAATGGTGTGTTGAAAGCAAATATTCCTTTCAGGGTAAATGCTATAAGTGAAAAAGCAAAAGGCGCAATTGAAGCAGCTGGTGGCACTGTAGAAATAGTAAAATAATTCAGCGATATTTGCTCACGCATTTTTGAAGCAACATTTAAATCGTTTAATTCCGTGAAGAAATTTATAAAGACATTAAAGAACATCTGGACAATTGAAGAATTGCGCAGTAAGATCATAGTGACCTTAGTGCTTATTCTTGTTTACCGTCTCGGATCTCATATCGTACTTCCCGGGATTGATCCTAATAAGCTTGCCAATTTAAATGACACCAGTAAAGGTGGTATGCTTGGATTACTGGATGCTTTTGTAGGTGGCGCATTTTCCAAAGCATCTATTTTTGCATTAGGTATTATGCCTTACATCTCTGCATCAATTTTTATGCAGCTGATGACGATATTGGTTCCTCAAATTCAAAAAATTCAAAAAGAAGGTGACAGTGGCAGAAAGAAGATCAATCAGTGGACACGTTACCTAACAGTAATTGTAACAGCGTTTCAGGCAGCAGCATATATTGGTTTTCTAACTACTACTAACAGGGAAGCGTTGTTGCCTGCATACTCATCTTTCTTTTGGTTATCAACAGTAATTATTTTAACCACAGGTACTTTGTTTGTGATGTGGCTCGGCGAAAAAATAACTGATAAAGGTTTAGGCAACGGTACTTCTATCATTATCATGATCGGTATTTTGGCAAGATTACCGCAATCATTCATGCAGGAATTTTATGCAAAGCAAACCCGTGGCGGTGGCGGGTTATTAATATTCATGGTGGAGATAGCAATTCTTATTGCCATCATTTTAGGGTTGATAGTTTTAGTGCAGGGTGTGAGAAAAATTCCTGTTAACTATGCTAAACAAATTGTTGGTAACAGGCAGTTTGGTGGTGCAAGGCAGTTTCTTCCGTTAAAGGTGAATGCGGCAGGTGTTATGCCTATCATTTTTGCACAGGCGATCATGTTCTTACCTACCATCTTTGCAGGCTTTCAAACTTCAGGCAAAAGCTGGTCATTGTATTTTACAGATCATACGAATCTTGTTTACATGGTGATCTATTCCGTAATGGTTATTGGATTTACTTTTTTATACACTGCTTTAATTTTTAATCCGAAGCAGATGGCAGATGATCTTAAACGCAGTAATGGTTTTGTGCCGGGAGTAAAACCAGGACAGCCAACTGCTGATTACATCGGAACCATAATGGATAGAATTACATTGCCAGGTGCAGTACTGCTTGCCTTTGTAGGTATTTTGCCGGGTATTGCACAACTATTTGGAGTAACCCAGGGTTTTGCAACTTTCTTTGGCGGTACATCATTATTGATCATGGTAGGTGTTGTGTTGGATACTTTGCAGCAAATAGAAACACAATTATTAATGCGCCAATATGATGGATTGATGAGCAGCGGAAGGATACAGGGAAGGCAAACTGTTGCTCCCGGCGTTACAGGAACATAACTTTATCTGACGGTCTCCGTCTGACAACAAATAAAAAATATTTGCCCTGACGAAAAACGTTGGGGTTTTTTAATAAAATGATAAATTATAAAACATCACAGGAAATTGAATTAATGCGGCAAAGCTGTTTGCTGGTAGGGCAAACTCATGCTGAGATAGTAAAACTTATAAAGCCGGGAATTACCACTTTACACCTGGATGCTGTTGCAGAAGAATTTATTAGAAGTAATGGCGGTGTTCCATCTTTTAAAAATTATAATGGATATCCTTTTGCCACCTGCATCTCAGTTAATGATGCTGTGGTGCATGGTTTCCCAAATAATAATGTATTGAAAGATGGTGATCTTATCTCAATAGATATTGGTGTTTTTAAAAATGGTTTTCATGGTGACAGCGCCTATACGTATGGAATTGGAAATATTAGCGATGAAGTAAAACAATTGATGAGAGTTACTAAAGAATCTTTGTATAAGGGAATAGAAAAAGCAGTTGCAGGAAACAGGATAGGAGATATTAGTTATGCGATCCAGGAACATACGGAGCGTAAACACGGATATGGCGTTGTAAGAGAACTGGTAGGGCATGGGCTTGGCGAAGAATTGCATGAGGATCCGCAGGTGCCTAATTATGGTAAAAGAGGCTCCGGAGCAAAACTGAAAGAAGGGATGGTTATAGCGATTGAGCCTATGATAAACCTCGGGAAAAAAGATGTAATCAATGATACTGATGGGTGGACGGTTAGAACAAGAGATGGCAAACCTTCCGCTCATTATGAACATGATGTTCATATAAGAAAAGATAAGGCTGATATTTTATCTTCCTTCACTGCTATTGAAGCCGCAGAAAAAGCAAATGAAAATTTGTGTAGTGATTATTATTGATTTCCCTGATTAATATTTCTATACTTGAATAAAAAAAGACTTGTTGTAATTGGTGGTGGCGCTGCTGGATTTTTTTGCGCCATTAATGCAGCAGCTTTTAATCATGCGCTGGAAATTATAATTATCGAGAAAACCACAAAGCTTTTAAGTAAAGTAAAAGTAAGCGGTGGCGGCAGGTGTAATGTAACCCACTCCTGTTTCAGCATTGCAGAAATGATAAAGAATTATCCCCGTGGTGAAAATTTTGTGAAGAAAGCCTTTCATCAATTCTTTACAACAGATACTATTAACTGGTTTGGGAAAAGAAGCGTACAATTAAAAACGGAAGTTGATGGCAGGATGTTTCCTGTAACCAATTCTTCTCAAACTGTTATTGATTGTTTGATGAAAGAAGTAAATAACAGGAGCATACAGATTTTAATGAACAGGGAAGTGAAGAAGTTGTCAATGGTCAATGATCAATGGTCAATAGAGTTTGCGAATGAGGAGAAAATAATTGCTGATTTCGTTTGTGTTGCTTCCGGTGGCTTTGCAAAAACAATTCAATTTAACTGGCTGAAAGAATTAGGACATACCATTGAGGAACCTATCCCTTCTTTATTCACTTTTAATATTCCTGCTGACCCGATAAAAGAACTGATGGGTATCTCTGTTGAAAAAGCAATTGTAAAAATTACCGGCACAAAATTTTCCCAACAGGGGCCAATGTTAATTACGCATTGGGGATTGAGCGGTCCGGCTGTTTTAAAATTATCTGCATTTGCAGCAAGGGAATTACATAAAGTAAATTATGATTTTAAAATTGCTGTTAACTGGTTGCCGGGATACAATGAACAAACGCTTAGAGAAAAATTTAGTTTATTGAGAAATGAATTGGCTCCCCAAAAGATTGTTAACCGTAATCCATTCTTTCTTCCGCAACGCTTATGGGAATATTTTTTACAACAATCTACCATAGATCAAAATATACGCTGGGCAGATCTTCCTGCGAAGCAGCAAAATATTCTAATTAAGATATTATGTGCACAGGAGTTTGATGTAAAAGGCAAAACTACTTTTAAGGAAGAATTTGTAACTGCCGGGGGAATTAAACTGAATGAGATAGATGTGAACACCATGCAAAGTAAGATGGTGCCCAACTTATTTTTTGCAGGCGAGGTAATGGATGTAGATGGAATAACAGGCGGCTTTAATTTTCAACATGCATGGACGAGCGGATGGGTTGCAGGGAAGGCGATTGGTGAGATGACATAAAAAAAATCCCACTGCTTTCGCAATGGGATTATATAAATCTTTAAAGAAGAAAAATTATTCTGCTTTACCTTCTGTTGTTTCTTTTGTGTCTTCAGCCTTAACTTCAGGAACTACATTTGATGCAGCTGTAACTTCAGCAACTTTATCATCTGTTTTTGCTTCTGTTGTTTCTTCTGTTTTTACCTTTTTAGCCCTTGGAGCTTTAGCAGGTTTTACTTCAGCAACTTCTGCCGGCGCTTCAGCTGTAGCTTCAGGAGTTTCTGTTACTTCAGCATTAGCTTCCGGTGCTTCAGTTATTACTTCTGCTGCAGGAGCTTCTGTTTTCACTTCAGCTTTTGGTGTCTTGGCTGCTTCTTTCTTTGCTGTTGCTTCGCTGTCATCATCCATCTTCTTCTTAAGATCTGCCAATGCACTTAAGTCACCCAATGTAGTTTTCTCAACTTTACTTTGAATGTTCTTAACTGCTTTTTTAGTGCTTTCGTTCTCAGCTCTCTTCTCTTTAAACTCAGCCTGCTTCTCTTCATCCTTTGCCTGCTGCCATATCTTACTATGACTTAAAACGATTTTCTTATCATTACGGTCAAATTCAACAACCATAAATTGTGCAGTCTCTTCAGCGCCTACTGTTGTACCATCTTCTTTAAACAAAAGACGTGCAGGTGCAAAGCCTTCCAAGCCATAAGGAAGTGCAACCAGCGCTCCTTTATCATCTCTTCTTGTAACTGTTCCTTCGTGGATGCTTCCTACAGGGAATGTTTCTTCCAAAGAGTTCCATGGATCTTCTTCAATTTGCTTATGGCCTAACTGTAATTTGCGATTCTCTTTATCGATGCTCATTATGATCACATCAATTTCACTTCCTGTTTTAGTGTACTCATTAGGGTTGTTGAAACGCTTAAGCCAGCTTAAGTCGCTGATGTGTATCATTCCGCCAATGCCGGGAGCTAACTCAACAAATACACCATAAGGAGTGATGTTCTTAACCAGCCCTTTGTGCTTGCTGC
Organism: Chitinophagaceae bacterium; assembly: GCA_028288585.1. GTDB lineage: Bacteria > Bacteroidota > Bacteroidia > Chitinophagales > Chitinophagaceae > Ginsengibacter. The sequence goes on from JAQBNL010000035.1 coordinate 12,818, forward strand.
CTTCAGGGAATTGATTTTCTATTGTGCTCCATGGGTCCTGGCTCATTTGCTTTATAGAAAGACTCATCTTCCTATCTTCCTTGCTAAGTGTTACTACTTTCGCTTCATGCTCATCACCTAATTTGAAAAATTCTTTTGCATTGATAGGTGTGTTAGCCCATGTAATTTCACTTACGTGAACAAGACCTTCAACACCAGGGAAAATTTCTAAGAATGCACCGTAATCTTCTATGTTAACCACTTTGCCTTTTACAACTTCACCTTCTTTAATTGTTTCTGGTAAAGTATCCCAAGGGTGTGGAGTTAATTGTTTTAAACCAAGACTGATACGTTTTTTATCATCATCAAAATCAAGAACCACCACATTCAGTTTCTGATCCAGTTTCAATACTTCTGATGGATGATTGATACGTCCCCAACTGATGTCGGTGATGTATAATAATCCGTCTAAGCCGCCAAGGTCGAGGAATGCACCAAAGTCAGTAATATTCTTGATAGTTCCTTCCAATACCTGTCCTTTCTCCAGCTTGCCCATAATTTCAGCACGCTGTTGTTCAATATCGCTTTCAATTAATGCCTTGTGAGATACAACAGCATTCTTAATTGTCTCATTAATTTTTACAACTTTAAATTCCATTGTCTTGCCAACAAACTGATCGTAATCAGTAACCGGCTTAACGTCGATCTGGGATCCCGGTAAAAATGTTTCCATTCCAAAAACATCAACAATAAGTCCGCCTTTGGTTTTGCTGGTAACAGTACCTGTAACAATTTCACCCGTTTTATGCATCTCAACAATTTTCTGCCATGCACGTGTTGTACGGGCTTGTTTTCTGCTGAGATGTAAGTTGCCTTCCCTGTCTTCTTTTTCAGCAACAAGCACTTCTACTTCATCACCTACTTTAAGATTTGGAATATCACGGAATTCGTTTAAAGAAACCAACCCGTCACTTTTAAATCCAATGTTTACAACCACATCAGTTTTGGTAAGTGCTACCACGATACCATTGATCATTTCGCCGTCATTGATCTGTTTGAAGGTATTTTCATAAACATGATCATACTTTTCTTTTTCTTCCTTACTGTAACTGGTTACATTACGCTTGTCAACACTCCAGTCAAAAGCATCATGAGGTGTTTGCGGCGGAGGAGCAAAAGGTTCTTTTTTTTCTGCAGCCGGTTGTTCGGCAACAGCAGTTTCTGAAGTTTCAGTTTGTGATTGTTCAGAATCTCCAACAGGTGTATTTGTTGTTGCTGTATCCTGGGTATTAGCAGGATCCTGTCCATCAGCATTTTGGTTAATAATATCAGTACTCATTTTGTATATCCCAACGGTTTTAAATTGGGAGGGCAAAGGTAACGAAAAACAGGTAAAAAACCCTGTAAAATAGCTATTTATTGCTTTTTAAAAACCAATTATTTCTCCAAATGAGAAATAAACAATAAGGAATAAGAAATGAGGAAGTTGAGGCGGTTAATTATGGGTTCCCATGCTGAATAGCAACTACCATAACCTTCTTATTTCCCGTCCGACCGGTCATCCGGCGGGCTTATTTAAAATTCCTTATTCCTTATTTTCCTCTGTTAATCCTAAATTGCATGCCGCTTTGTTCTCAAATGATATATTATGAAGAAATGGCTTGAAAGTCTGCAGCAAACCAAGATTGTAAAATCGATACTATACTTTATAGTTGGGGTATTCAGTTACCCGGGGCTGGCTATCATTAATAAATTAAAGATTTCAGGAACAGAGAACTTAAAGAATCTTCCTAAAAAGAATGTATTATTTGTAAGCAATCACCAGACTTATTTTGCTGATGTGATAACCTTCCTCCACATTTTCAGCGCTGTAAAATGGGGTAAGCAAAACAGGCTGGGTATTCCCTATTATCTTTTAAACCCTTTTACCCGTGCATATTTTGTTGCAGCCGAAGAAACAATGAAAGGCACTTTTATAAGCCGCTTTTTCAGGATGGCAGGCTGTATAACAGTTAAACGCACATGGAATAAAAACAGTAATGAAGTAAGAAAAGGCTTGAACCCCGGTGATACACGAAACATTGCAAAAGCATTAGAGAATAACTGGATCATTACTTTTCCGCAGGGAACCACAACGCCTTATGCACCGGGACGGAAAGGTGCTGCATTCCTGATAAAGCATAATAAACCGATAGTAGTGCCTGTTGTAATAAGTGGATTTAATAAAGCATTTAATAAAACCGGGTTGAAATTAAAAAAGAGAGGCTCTGTACTTAGTGTAAAATTTAAAGAGCCATTACAAATAAATTATGAAGATGATCTTTCAACAATTCTTCAGCAGGTAATGGATGCAATTGAGCAAAGTAAAAAGTTTATGCCTGAAGGAAAACACGAGGAAATTTCATCTAACTAAACAAAGCCTTTAATTCCAGCGCATCTTCGGGTTTCATTTTTCCGCCTAATATTAACCTAACCTGGCGACGGCGCAAGGCGCTTTCGAATAATTTTATTTCATCTTCTGTCTCGGCTTCTGCAGATGGTACAGTTTTAGGTTTGCCATGTGGATCAAGCGCAACAAATGTGTAATAAGCCTCATTGCTTTTGTACCTGTGCTGGCGGATGATATCTTCTCCCCAAACATTTAAATGAACTTCCATGCTGGTATTAAATGCTCTTGTTACTTTGGCTTCAATATGTACCACATTGCCCAGCTTTATAGGATTGGTAAAGGAAATATTATCTACCGATGCGGTCACAACTGGAGCGCCACAATGTTTTGTAGCAGAAAGCGCAGCACCAATATCCATCCAGTACATTAGCCTGCCTCCCATAAGATTACCAAAGGTGTTGGTATCATTTGGTAACACCAGTTCTGTCATTATAATCAAACTCTCTGCAGATTTTTTGCTTTCCATTTTGTAAAGATAAAGAACCAGCTACAAGCCACAAGCTTTAAGTAAATACCTGGTTTTTTATTTGGTGGTTAATTTTTGTTAAGTGAATTTCGGTTTCCAAATTTTATTGATGATATCTTTTGATAATACTGAATTAGCCTTTGCTTATAAAACTGATAAAGAATTAAGAAAAGCCAAATTTCTTTTTTCCCTGATGGGTATAGGATGGTTGGTAAAGTCAGGGACGAGACTTACCCCATGGGCTATTAAAAACCATTTTCCCATAAACGGAATAATTAGAAATACAATATTTAAGCAATTTGTAGGCGGAGAAGCTTTACCCGAAACAGCAAAAGTTGCAGACAGGTTAGCGCAATATAACGTGCAGGTGATCTTAGATTATGGCGTGGAAGGAAAAGAAGGTGAAGAAAATTTTAATCATGCTGCTGATGAGTTTGTAAAGGTTATTCAATATGCCGCAACCCAGCCGAATATCACATTTATGAGTATTAAGCTTACGGGCTTTGCAAGATTTGGATTGCTGGAGAAACTGGATGCTGCTGCTGATAATAAAAGTGGTGTTGAAGGAAGAATAAATACCGATGTTTTAAATGCCGGTGAAAAAGAAGAATGGCAACGAGTAGTTAACCGTTTAATAAAGATCTGTGAAGCAGCACAAAGAAATAATGTTGGTGTTTTGGTGGATGCTGAAGAAACATGGATACAGGATCCTGTTGATGCACTTACTATGCAGATGATGGAAAAATATAATGCAACAAAGGTTGTTGTTTATAATACCATACAGCTATACCGGCATGACCGGTTACAGTTTTTAAAAGAAAGCTTAGCGGAGGCCCAAAAGAAAAATTTTATCCTGGGTGCAAAACTTGTAAGAGGTGCCTACATGGAAAAAGAAAGAAAGAGAGCAGCGGAAAAAAAATATCCGTCACCCATTCAACCTGATAAGGAAAGCACTGATAAAGATTATAATGCAGCGCTTGAATTTTGCATTGAGCATCTTGATAAATTATTTGTAATAGTAGCTTCTCATAATGAATACAGTAATCTTTATGCAACACAACTTCTTCAGCAAAAGAATTTTCCGTTAAATCATTCCCGTGTGCATTTTTCACAATTGCTTGGAATGAGTGATAACATTACTTTTAATCTTGCAAAGGCCGGTTGTTCGGTAAGTAAATATTTGCCATTCGGTCCGCTGAAAGATGTTATCCCTTATTTGATGAGAAGGGCCCAGGAAAATTCATCAGTAAGCGGGCAGACAGGCAGAGAATTGCAATTGATAAAAAAAGAGTTGAAGAGAAGAGGGAGGAAATGAGAAATAAAAAATTAGCAATAAGGAATAAGAAAGTTGGGCTTACTGAATTTTTACGACATCATTTTCTACCAGTGCAAAAACTTTATCAGTCTTCTTTGGTGTGATCTTATAAAGCCCGGTGAAATGGCTGAATGCAGGAAGTATCGCATACTCTTTTGTAAAATAAAAGCAGGGAAAACGTAGTGACTGTTTACCAATCCCATTCATATAAATACCAGGATGGACATGGCCTGAAAAAGTGAAGTTGATATTATCAGCTTCTTCTTCACAGGTTTCATTAATGTCGTGTGTAAAACAAAAATTGTTTACAGATAGCTTTTGCTTTGTTACTTCAATGTTTGCTTCTATATAAAATTTTTTAGCAAGAATATCATGATTGCCTCTTATGAGCCGTAATTGTAAACCAGGCATATCATTCCTCCATTTCAGGAACATATCCATTTCTTTATTGGCATGGCTATGGAACATATCACCCACAATTAGTAATTGCTTTGGTTTAAAGAATTGTATTTGTGCAAATAATCTTTGCAGATCTTCTTTAAAAAGATTTTGAGGTACACCAATACCTGATTTTCTGAAGTGTCCGGTTTTGCCAAGATGAAGATCAGATAAGATCAATGCTTTTTCTTCTTCCCAAAAAATACACCGTTCGGGAGATAGCCAAAGAGTTTGATCATTAACAATAAATTTATAGGGAGTGAACAATTATTAAAATTATTATTGGGTTTGTGATACTAGTAAATTTTTACAGTAAAATCTTCTGCATAAATTAAATCTTTTATTTTGCCTTTATAATATGAACATTTAATATCACCAAAGGTTATCGAGAAAGGTGGCTTTGCCTTAATGAAAGTATAAATATGAGTTATATTATTTAGAGAATTTCCTGTAAGTGATATAGACTGAACTGACTGAAATCCTTCTCCATGCAAATATGCAGTTGCATATCTAATCTTAAATTTTGATGAATTTAACTGAATAATTTTCTCTACTTCAAAATCACTTTTTGACATTGAATCTACTCCCGGGTTTTTTATAAAAGCAACAAGTTTACTTTCTGGAGTTTTTATATTCTTTTTTGAAGAACATGAGAAAAAAATTATTAAGAATAAAATATAAATAACTTTAGATTTCATCTGGGTTTATTTCGGTTATTGCAAAGTTACTTTTCTAATTGCATTTGCATTTTTCTTATCCTGTCTTCCAGTTTTTCTGAGGAAAGGTCCTGCCGTAAGCTATCTACTTTAACCGGGAAGCAAAAAGGCGTTAACCGTTTTGGAAATGTAATGATGATCTTTCCTTTTTGAATTCGTTCCAGCATAGCTCTTAAACGGGCTTCCTGCATTTCCTGTTCCATTACTTCATTAAATGCCTGCCGTAATAAAAGATTGTTTGGATCATATTCTGCAAACACATTGAACAATAGTGATGCTGATGCCTGAATATGTCTTGCTTTTTTTTGTTGCCCGGGAAGCCCCTGGAAAATAAGACCGCCAATCACTGCGATCTCCCTGAATTTTCTTCTTGCCATTTCTGAGCTGTTGACACTTTTATGAATATCATTCAATAAATTTTCAGGAGAAAATAATTCATATACGTTGGAATCATCAACAGATATTGGCTGGTCACTCAACAATTCAAAACTATAATCGTTCATAGCCAATGAAAAAGTTATTGGTGTTATCTGGCTAATACGATACGCCAGGATGGCTGCCATAGCTTCATGCACCAATCTTCCTTCAAAAGGAAAAACAAAAAGATGATAGCCATCTTTGGTTTCAATTTGTTCTATCAGCAATTCATTTTCTTTGGGTATATGAGATAAGTATTGTTGTAATTCAAAAAGCGGTTTTAATTCTTCCAGTTCTATATCCTTACTTATTACTGATGACTTATTACTTATAACTCCTTCAGCAGCTTCTTCAAATTTCTTCCGCAACATAATACCAAGTTTTGCTGACAGCGGCATTCTTGCTCCCTGCCAACTGGGCACTACAGATTTCTTTGAATTGGATTTCCTTACCAATACCGTCATATCTTTTATCATCACGAATTCAAGATTTCTTCCCGCCAGGGTAAAAACGTTGCCGGGCTGTAATCTTGAAACAAACCATTCTTCAATAGCGCCTATATAACCACCGCTGATAAATTTTACTTTCATCATGGGTTCGCTTACGATTGTTCCGATGTTCATGCGATGGCGCATGGCAACCCTGCGGTTATTTATTTTGTAAAGGCCATCTATTATTTCTACTTTTTTAAAATCATCATATTGCTGCAGCGCAATACCACCTGCTGTTATAAACTGTAAAAGTTGCTGCCATTCATCTTCAGTAATTTCCCTGAAGCAATGTGTAGATTGTATTTCTTTAAAAATTTCATCTGGTTTAAAGCCATCTGAAATAGCGAGTGTACTTAAATATTGTATGAGTACATCGAAACATAAAATTCTTGGCTCACGATTCTCAATAAATCTTTTTTCTGTTGCTTCTTTTAATGCAGCTGCTTCAACTAATTCCAATGAATGTGTAGGAAGAAAATATATTTTGCTTGTAGCATCCGGCTGGTGGCCGCTTCGCCCTGCTCTTTGTAAAAACCGGGACACGCCTTTTGGAGAGCCAACCTGTATCACAGTTTCCACAGGACGAAAATCTACCCCAAGGTCAAGACTTGATGTGCAAACAACCACTTTTAATTTACCGGTATGCAGATTTCCTTCTATCCATGAACGTAGCTCATGCTCTACGCTTCCATGATGTAATGCAATAACACCGGCCAGTTCAGGCGCTGCATTTAAAATTGCCTGGTACCACTGCTCACTCATTCCCCTTGTATTTATAAAGATGAGTGTGGTTGTACTTTGCTCTATGATAGGAATAACTTTATGAACCAGTTTAATTCCTATATGCCCTGCCCATGGATAGGTTTCTATCTCATCAGGAATGATGGATTCAATTTCAATTTTCTTTTTGATCTCTGCAGTAACGATCACACCTTTATCGAATATAGGAGAAAGCAAAACTTCCCTGGCTTGCTCAAGATTACCTATAGTGGCACTGATGCCCCAGAGATTTAATTTAGGATTTAGACCAACGAGCCTTGAAATTGCCAATTCAACCTGCACACCTCTTTTACCACCAAGCAATTCATGCCATTCATCAACAGCAATAATTTTTAAAGATTTAAAAAAATCGGGATAATGTATTTGTGCTAATAATAAATGCAGGCTTTCGGGAGTGATGATGAGTACTTCCGGCATTTGCCTTGTCTGCTTTTGCCTTTCAGCAATTTCTGTATCGCCGTTTCTGATTCCAACTTTCCAGCTCATCCCTAATTCTTCAATAACTTCTTCCATCGCTCTTCCAATATCTTTTGCCAATGCCCGCAATGGTGTTATCCATAATAATTGTAAACCACTTTTCTGTTTTGTTTTATAATCTTTTGGATGATGGTTTATAAAATCTATTAAAGCGCCGAGGAAAACAGAGAAGGTTTTACCACAGCCTGTTGGCGCATTAACCAAACCGGACTTGCCATCAATTATATGTTGCCATGTTTCTTCCTGGAAAGCAAATGGCTGGTTGCCTTTTGAAGCAAGCCAATCTGAAATAATTTTATATCCTTTGGTTTCTTTCAGCATCATGAAATCTTTTTCACAAACCATTTCATACTAAAGCCCTGCACAATTATGGAGAATAAAACAATAATAAATGTAACAGGCACAAAAATATCCTTGTACATAGATTGTGGTAATGAAAGGGCAAGCGCAATTGAAATTCCTCCCCGTAATCCGCCCCAGGTCATTATCTCAAGCGTTTTATTTTTTAGATCTTTTTTGAAAAAGAATGATAATGCCGGGATTAATAGAGATAGGTATCTCACCAAGATCAATAGTATTGCCATAATAACCCCAATTATTAATAAATTAAATTGAAAGCTGATGATAACAAGTTGTAACCCTATAAGAATAAAAAGAATTGCATTCAATACATCTTCGGTTATTTCCCAGAATTTTTCTGTATAGTCCCTGGTAATATCCGACATCCCACCATCAAGGCTTTTATTACCGGTGATCAATCCCGCTACTACCATTGCCAACGGACCGGAGACATGAAGGAAATGGCAAAGACTATATCCTCCCATAACCATTGCGAGTGTAATTAATATTTCTGTTTGAAAATGATCTATTGATCTCACCAGCCTGTAGCCAATGTATCCAATAATGAAACCTGCAATAATTCCTCCAACTGCTTCTCTAAGAAATAAAATAATTACTGAAGAAACATTTAAATTTTCGATGCCACTTCCCGCTACCTGCATTATAGTTACAAACACTACTATGCCTATACCATCATTAAATAATGATTCACCTTCAATTTTTATTTTTATTGAGTCTGATATTCTAGCCTCTTTTAAAATACTTAGTATCGCAACAGGATCTGTGGGAGAAATTAATGCGCCAAATAAAAGGCAATTGATGTATGGAATATTAAGATTAAATAAATGCAGGATATAAAATGCCAGGGTACCTATAAGAAATGTAGATATAAGAACACCAACAGTTGCGAAAACAGTTATGCTTTTTGCAGATGCCATCATGTGTGACATATTTAATCGTAAAGAGCCGGCAAACAATAAAAAACTTAAAAGAATTCCCAGCAAGAATTCAGAAAAGTCTATTGATGCTAATTCCTGTTTTATAAGTTGTGTAAAGGAAGGGAACAGGTGTCCTGCGACTAATAATATTAAAGAGATAATTGTCCCCATGGTAATGAACAGGATGCCAAGGGGTAATTTAAAACTTCGCACATTTATGTATGCAAAAGCCGCGGCAAGGGTTATTAAGATAGAAAAGAAAATAAAGATGTGCATAGTAATTTAAAAGTATACTTTATTTGCCATACATATTCAGCATTGCTTTTAGATCATCAAGCGTATTTATTTCATCAACCTTTTTATCTTTTCTCCACCTGCTCATTCGTGGAAAACGTAATGCCACCCCGCTTTTATGCCGGTTGCTTGCCGCAATTCCCTCAAATGCAATTTCAAAAACAAGTTCAGGTTTTACCGTTCTTACGGGGCCGAATTTTTCAAGAGAATTTCTTTTTACAAAATTATCAACCTGCGCAAATTCCTTATCTGTTAATCCTGAGTAAGCTCTTGTAAAAGGAATTAACTGATCGCCGTCTTTTACAGCAAAAGTATAGGCGGTGTATAAATTACTTCTGCGGCCGGCACCTTTTTGTGCATAGATCATTACACAATCAATGGTGAGTGCATCAATTTTCCACTTCCACCAATCACCTCTTTTTCTGCCGACCTGGTAAATAGAATTTTTTCTCTTTAGCATTATCCCTTCACTGTTCATTTCTCTTGAAGTTTTTCTCAGTTCTGCAAGATCATCCCATTGAGTAAATTTTATAACAGGTGGCAGTTGAATTGAATTGTTATTTATCTTCTGCAATATTTCTTCCATTTTATTTCTTCTTTCTTCAAGCGATCTCTCTCTCCAGTCTTCGTAATTATATTCTAAAAGGTCATAAACAAAAAAACTTATCGGCGCCTCTGTCAATTGTTTCTTAGTGATATTTTTTCTTCCGATCCTTGTTTGCAAAGCAGCAAAGGGGAGTGGCTTGCCATTTTCTGCCGGGATGATCTCGCCATCCAATACAATTCCATCAGGTAACAGATCTTTTAAAATGATGTATTCAGGAAATTTTTCCGTCATTAATTCTTCGCCCCTGCTCCATACAAATAGTTCATTATTTCTTTTGATCATTTGTCCACGAATGCCATCCCATTTCCATTCTGCCTGCCATTCCGAAGGATCACCAAGCGACGAAGGCTCATCTTCCAAAGCGTATGCAAGATAGAAGGGATAAGGCTTTGAATGATCCACATCAACTACCTCATCGCCTAACATGTTGTTGAATGATATGGTAGATGGATCCCAGTTGCCGCTAATGCGGTGAGCAATTACGGATGATGAAAGAGACACGACTTTTGTTAAGGCATTCACGATTATTTTTTGCGATACTCCAATTCTAAAGCTCCCGGTGATGAGTTTATTAAAAACAAATCTCTCAGCATGATTCATTTGTTGCCAGCTGTCAATTATAAATTGCTTTCTTACAAGCTCATCCTGCTTTTCAATTTCAATAAATTTTTTCAAATAGTATGAAAGACTTTCTCCTCTGCCATCTTTGATAACTGGATCAGGAAGTAATAATGCAATTGTTTCACCCAAATCGCCAACGGTGCTATAGCTTTCTAAAAATAGCCAAGAGGGAATATTTGCTAATGCTGTGCACCATTCTGCAAGTAATGTAGAGCTGACAATTCGCTTTGGTCTTCTGCCGGAAAAAATTGCTATCACCCAAACTTTATCTTTATCATCTGCCAGTGTAAAATATTCTGCCAGTGCATCAAGCTTATCATTTGTTTTGGTTGAAGAACTGATTTGAATCACCAATGCAGCAAACATAGCAAGGCCGCCGCTTTGCAATGCAATACTTTCTTCATTATGCAATTCCTGTTCATTCATAGCTCATCTTTTGTTTCATCAACTTCCTGCTTTGGCGCTTCTTCATCCTCACTTCCATATTCTGTTTTTACTTCCGCTGCAATGGCAATGCCTTCTTCATTTAAATACCTGCTGAATGCAGATTGAAATCCATGTGTTACAAAAACCCTTTCAGCCTGGGTTGCTTTTATGCTTTGCAATAATCCCTCCCAATCTGCATGATCGCTTAAGGCAAAGCCAGCATCTACATTTCTTCTTCGTGCATTTCCCCGTACCTGCATCCATCCGCTGCATACGCCAACAGAATATGGATGAAACTTTTTCATCCATGGAGATGAATCTGCACTGGGTGGTGCAATTACAACTGTTCCTTTCAATGCTTCCTTTGGTGTATCAGGTGTAATTCTTTTTACAACAGGTAAGTTCCATCCCACATTCAATAATGCTTCATGTGCATTCCAGATGGCGCCATGAACATAAATATCCTGCGTTGTATCTTTTATGTGTTGCAAAACACGCTGCGCTTTCCCCAGACTGTATGCCAGCAACACACTTGTTTTTCCATTCTCTTTATTCCTGCTTATCCAGTTAATTATATTTTCAAAAATTTCCTGTTGCGGTTTCCATTTGTAAATGGGTAAACCAAATGTTGATTCAGTGATAAATGTGTTGCATTTTATTGGCTCAAATTTTCCGCTCAGCCCATCATCTTCCGTTTTATAATCACCGCTTATTACCCAAACTTCTCCCTTGTATTCAACTCTTATTTGTGATGACCCGATGATGTGACCTGCAGGATGCAATGATACTTTCACCCCATTCATTGTTATTGTTTCTCCCCATTCAACGCTTTCATAATTGTTATCGCCGAGGCGTAATTGCAATAAAGGTTTTGTATGATGATGACACAGGTAATATTTATGCCCTGCATAAGCATGATCGCTGTGTGCATGCGTGATGATGGCTTTGTCTACAGGCTTCCACGGATCAATATAAAAATCTCCCTGTGGGCAACAAAGTCCTTTGTCTGTGAAATTGATAAGGTTCATTTATTTTGAATGTACAAGTGAGTACTTCGATAAACTCAGGATAAATTACAATGATGGTGCCATGAAGCACAAAAACTGGTTACAAATTACCACTCACGTGTTATAGCGCCATTGAGAATTTTCATAACATACAAATGTTTGTTCTCCTGGTAATCGGGATTGCGGGCATTCTTTTTTAAATATACCGGGCGGAAGTTATATTCATTAAAAACCGTAAAAGATTTGTCATTGAGGTGCGACAAAAAATCAGCAGGGTATTTTAATAACAGTTTTGTAAACATGTACGTTGTTTCAAAACCTTTATATGCCATGTCTGACGGTTTTGCTTTATACTGATTGGAATATTGATTGGTTAATATTGTATTGAACAAACTGCTTTTTGAATTGTAGTAGGGCGTAGTGAAATGAACAGGGAAATCTTTGTATGCATTTTTAGTTTGAAATATTTTAAAGCCATCCCAGTTAGGCATACCTATTAAAATAACAGGGTAATTTTTGTAAATAGCAAAACAGGCATCTGTTACTTTTTTTGCAAAATCTTCATCTAAACTTCCTGCAATAATTACTGTACGCTTTGTACTGTCTAACCTCATCTTTAAAAAATAAGGTGTTATGGTACTGTCAATATATATTGTTTGAATATTTAATAATGGTTTCCCTTCCTGTTCATTTAGCAATTTAAAATTGGATAATATTTTATCTTCCTGTTGTCCTGCTTTTTTTAAGAGAATAATTTTATCTGTGCCGTGATTTTGTAAGATGTAACTGTAGATGCCTTCGCAATGTGCCTTTAAAGTAGCATTCATTATCACAAGGTTGGGGTTGCCTGTAACACCTCCGTCGTTAGGATAAGTTGCTGAAATAAAAGGAATATTTTTTCTTGCAGAAAAATCGGACAGCTGTTTAAAATCCACATCTTTTACTGAGCCTATTATCAGGTCAAGGCTATCCAATAACTTGTTTTGAATAAGCCATGGGAGTGGCTGTAAAAAAGATTTGGTATCATAAATAAAAGCTTCCACACGTTCATTGTATAATGGCATACTATCTAATGCAATTTGTGCACCCTGTACAAAATCAACAGAGGGCATAATAAATTTGGGCAAAGTCTTATCGGAACGAAGTTGTGAATTGGCAAACACAGAATCAAGATAGAGTGGTGCAAAAATGCCCACCTTATAAACCTTTTGTTTGTTGTTGTAAATATTCTGTGCAGATAGATTTTGATAACTACTACAAAATAAAAGCACCACGAAACCTAAAAATAATTTCTTCATATACCAATAACGATTTTATTCCCATTCAATAGTAGCAGGGGGTTTGCTGCTGATATCATATACCACCCGGTTTATTCCTCTTACATTATTAATTATCTCATTGGATACTTCTGCAAGAAACTCATAAGGCAAATGCGCCCAGTCTGCCGTCATCCCATCTACTGAGGTTACTGCCCGTAATGCCACCGTAAATTCATACGTTCTTTCATCACCCATTACGCCAACACTTTTCACCGGCAGTAAGATGGTACCCGCCTGCCAAACAGTTGCATACAAATTATGTTTTCTCAAACCATTTATATATATGGCATCAGCAAGTTGCAACAATCGTACCTTTTCCTCTGTTACTTCTCCTAAAATTCTTATGCCTAAGCCGGGGCCCGGAAAAGGATGCCGTGATAATAATTCACCAGGGATACCTAATTCCTTTCCCACTTTTCTTACTTCATCT
>JAQBNL010000079.1 GCA_028288585.1 Chitinophagaceae bacterium
TTTTATATAGAACTATCTAAGAATTATACCTCCTAACGCCGGAAGGTGGACATTTATTTCAAAAATACGTGACTTTTTATCCACCAATGTTACCTGCGGTGAAGGGTTTAATACGTCTCCTGTTCCCCAGTATTTTTTATCATCACTATTATACACTTCTTTCCAGTGAGGTTTGCCTTTGGCATACACCTTCCAATCGTTACGAACAATGGGTGTCATATTCAAAATAATGAGCATATCGTTATTGCTTCTTTTACCTTTTCTGCGGTAACATATCACACTTTCATTCCTGTTGTTAAGGTCTATCCATTCAAAACCTTTGGGGTCAAATTGATACTCGTATAATGCAGGCTCATTTTTATAAAGATGATTGAGGTCTTTTACACATTCCCGCAATTTTTTATGCGAATCAAATTGAAGCAATGGCCAGTCAAGCTCACTTTTATAATTCCATTCTGATGTTTGTCCAAACTCATTTCCCATAAAAAGCAGTTTAGCACCGGGATGAGTGTACATGTATGTATAAAGAAGACGGAGGTTTGCAAACTTTTGCCAATCATCTCCCGGCATTTTGTATATCATTGGCGATTTGCCATGCACAATTTCATCATGACTTAGCGGAAGCATAAAATTCTCATCATAAAAATACATCATGCTAAAACTGAATTTATCCTGGTGATCTTTCCTGTAAAGAGGATCCATCTTAAAATAACTCAGGGTATCATGCATCCAGCCCATCATCCACTTCATACCAAAACCTAAACCACCTGCGTGAGTTGGCTTGGAAACGCTGGGCCAGTCAGAAGCTTCTTCAGCGATAGTTTGTACGTCAGGAAAATCGCGGTAAATAGTTTCATTAAATTCTTTTATAAAAGCAATGGCTTCAAGGTTGCCGTTGCCGCCAAATTTATTTGGTTCCCACTCTCCTTCTTTACGGGAATAATCAAGACGAAGAATGGAATTTACTGCATCTACGCGGATACCATCTATATGAAATTTATCAAACCAAAATCTTGCACTGCTGATAAGAAAAGATTTTACTTCTGCCCTGTCATAATTAAAAATATATGAGTTCCAATCCTGGTGAAAGCCTTTCCGCATGTCGGCATACTCATATGTATGGGTGCCATCAAACATAAATAAGCCATGAGCATCGTAGGGAAAATGCGAGGGAACCCAATCCAGCACTACACCAATACCTGCATTGTGAAATGCATCAATCATTTCCATAAAATCTTCCGGTGTTCCAAACCGTGATGTTGGTGCAAAATAACCGGCACCCTGGTATCCCCAGCTACCATCATACGGATGTTCCATAACAGGCATTAGCTCCACATGTGTAAACCCCATCTCTTTTACATAAGGAACTAATCGTTCAGAAATTCCTTTATAAGAATGATATGTTTCTTCATCATATTTATTCGGCCGCATCCAACTGGCCAGATGTACTTCATAAATACTCCATGGTGCTTTAAGAGAATTGTTTTTCTTTCTTTTCTTCATCCATTCCTCATCCATCCATTCATAATTAAACTGCCATGTTTTGGATGCTGTATTGGGCCGCTGCTCCCAATAGTTTGCATACGGATCTCCTTTGTGCAGGGTAACTCCCTGGAAACCTGTAATATGGTATTTGTATTCTGTGCCTTTGGATATACCTGGAATAAAGCCTTCCCATATACCCGATTTATCCAGGCGGACAAATAATGGATGGGCATTTTTATCCCAATTATTAAAACTGCCGACAACGCTTACGGCAGTTGCATTTGGCGCCCAAACTGCAAAATAAAAACCAGCCGTATTTAAAACGGTTACTGCATGAGAACCAAACTTATTATATAGTGTGTAATGTGTGCCGTTTTGATAATTGGTAACATCCTCTTCATTGAATAAAGAATAATTCCAAACGGGTTTGGTACTGTCTACAAAATGGATGTCCTCGTATTTTTTTATGGAAGGCACTTTTAATTTTTAATGCTTTTAATTTTCTCCGCCGGTAATTTTTTATAGCCGCTCATGGAATTGAAGCAACTTTATACGAAATAGTTCGTAGCATTGCTTTAACGTAAATTTAAGAAAACAGATTAGGCTAATGTAGATAAATAAAATCATCTTGAAAACTTATTCTGCTTTTGTCAAAACATAAAATTGCTCTATGAGAAAATTATTTACTTTACTTACGGGTATATTTATTGTAAGCGCTTCTTCAATTGCACAAACAGCAACCGTTTCAGGCTCTGTGCTTGATCCCAATGAAAAAAAACCTGTACAAAATGCGGTTATCGCATTGCTAACACCAAAAGATTCTATCTTATACAAGTTTACCCGGACCAATGCACAGGGCAAATACACTATAAAAGATGTAATGCCGGGGGATTATATTTTAATGACTACCCACCCCTACTTTGCCGATTTGCTGGATAATGTTGTAATTAAAAATAATGTTGAGATACCTGAGCTTGCCCTTATTTCTAAAGCCAAATTATTACAGGAAGTAATAATAAAAACAGGAAGCCCTATAAAAATAAAGGGTGATACTACTGTTTATACTGCAGATAGTTTTAAAGTAAGCGCCAATGCCAATGTTGAGGAATTACTTAAAAAATTGCCGGGTATCCAGGTAGATAAAGATGGTAAAATAAAAGCCATGGGAGAAACTGTACAAAAAGTATTGGTTGATGGTGAAGAATTTTTTGGTGACGACCCCGGTATGGCTGTTAAAAATTTAAGGGCTGATGCAGTAAAAGAAGTGCAGGTGTTTGATAAAAAAAGTGACCAGGCAGAATTTACCGGCATAGATGACGGCAAAACACAAAAGACAATTAACCTGAAATTAAAAGAGGATAAAAAAACTGGCTACTTTGGAAAGCTTGATGCAGCAGGAGGTTTGCTAAAAGGCATTGATCCACGTTACAAAGACAATTTAATGTTCAGCACCTTTAAAGGCAAGAGAAAGTTTACGGGATTTTTATTGAACGGTAATACTGGACAGGATGGGTTAAGCTGGCAGGATGAACAAAAATATGGAAGCAATGATAATATGACTATGAGTATGGATGATGATGGCGGAGTAATGATGTTCTGGAGTGGGAACACTACTGACGATGAACCATATCTAGATCCTCAAAATGGATATTTAACAAGCGTAAATGCCGGCGCACAATACAGTAATAAATGGAGTGACAAATACACATTTAATTTTTCTCCAAAATACAACAGGCAGAATTATACTAATTATAAAAATTCATTCACACAAACGCAGGTAAAAGATTCCGTATTAAACCAATTTGCTGATGACCAAACAAATATTAACAGGCATAATATTAAGACGAGAGTAGTTTTTGATCTAAAGCTTGATTCGATGAATTCACTGAAGCTTACTGCAAATGCTAACTTTTATCATACAGAAAGTAACCAGGTAACAAATTCAATAAGCAGGGGAAATACCGGAACTTTAAAAAATTCGAGTAACCGGTCTTTGCAAACTAATAGCGATAAAAATGCAGTTACAGGAAATTTAATTTTTAAACATAAGTTTTTAAAACCAAGAAGAACATTATCTGTAACGGCAGATTGGAATATTTTAAATACACAGGGAGAAAATTACCTGAAATCCTTTAACCAGGCATATTACCAGGGAAATCCTTCTGGCAGCCAGACGCTAAATCAAATGAAGGATTATGAAACGGCTACTCAAACTTTATCAACTAAAATTACTTACACTGAACCTTTGAGTAAATTATATTCGTTAGAACTTGGTTACCAGCTTGGCGTTAATTCCGGGAATAATGACCAGTTAACATACAGCTACTCTGCCGGGTCGGGCAAATATGATCTTGTTGTTGATTCTTTAACCAATCAATTTAAACAAAACATTGTACAGAATATTCCTTCTGCAAAAATAAATTTTGCCAATAAAAAACTTAAAATCAATGTAGGATCAGGATTTGGGTTTACCAATTTTGATTTAAAAGATATTACATTCAATAAGGATTATAAAAGGAATTATTTAAATTTTTATCCTACCGGAAACCTAACCTATACCTATAAACCAAACCATAGCCTCAGGCTATATTATAACGGCAATACAACCCAGCCAACTATTAATCAATTGCAGCCTTTAAGAAATAATAATGATTATTTTAATCAATATATCGGTAACCCGGATTTAAAGCCATCTTTCACAAACTCCTTCAACATTTCTCACAACAGCTATAATTTTATTAAGGATATGTACACATATCAATCTGTGTATATAAGGCAAACAAGCAACGCTATTACCAATAACCGCACTATCAATATCGATTCAGGAAAAACAGTTACCCAACCCGTAAATACCAGCGGCAATATAACAGTAGGATTTTATGGCGGTATGGGTTTTAAAATTAAAAAGATTGACACAAGACTTAATATTAGTCCAAATCTTAATTACATAAAGTCTGTTGATGTAATTAACGGTAGCCAAAGCTTTTCAAAAACCTTTACGCCCGGCATGTCAGTATGGATATCAAAAGGACAGGAAAAAAAGTATGATGTATCAGTTAATGACCAGTTTAATTACAACAGTAACACAACCACTCAAAACGATACTAAAATTAATTATATCACCAACCGCCTTAGCGTTAACGCAACTGTTTATATTAAAAAAGTATGGTCGATAATTAATGAGTATGAGTTTTTTTACCGGCAAAAAACACTGCAATTCAATGATGCAATCAATACTCATATCCTTAATGCCCGGCTGCAAAGAACTTTTAAGAAAGATGAGTTTACTGTATATTTTACAGTGAGAGATCTCCTGAATCAAAACGTTGGCATACAAAGAAATTTTTATAGCAATACTTACAGCGAAGTAATTAATGACAGGTTGAAAAGATATTTTTTAATTGGCTTTACCTGGGATTTTAAAAATAAAGGCGCTAAAACAAAATAGAAATTATTAAAATAACTTTTATGAAAATCAAAATTTCTCTTTTAGGCATGGCATTATTGGCAGCCCTCAGTTTGCCTGCACAACAATTTATAAGCAAGGCGGTGATTGAGTATGAAGTAAAATCGAACATTAAAAAAACTATGGGTAATAATATGTGGGATGAGATGATGAAAGAAAATCTGCCAACATTTAAAACAGGTTATTACACGTATACTTTTGCTGATAATAAAAGTATTTACAAATTTGATCACTGGGACCCCTTTCTAAAAATACCCAAGTATCTTAAAGACAGTGATGAAGAAAACGTTTGGTATGTAGATCACAGTTCCGGCAAATTCAACATGCAAAAAAATATAGCCGGAACTAACTTGAACGTTGATGACTCTATCCCTGTATTACACTGGAAGCTCACAAATGAAAACAGGGTGATAGCGGGCTTTAATTGCAGGAAAGCGGTTGCTGTGATATTTGATACAGTATATGTTTTTGCTTTTTATACTGATGAAATAATGATACCGGGTGGCCCGTGTTCAATAAATGGTTTACCCGGGATGATTTTAGGACTTACCATACCAAGATTATACACATCATGGATTGCAACTAAAGTAATGATTAACGGTGTAAATGAAAGTGTCATTAAACCGGTTTCAGCAAAAAAGTATTATACGTTTAAAACTTTAAAATCTACCATAACAGATCTTACTAAAGATTGGTATAGATGGAGCACCGATGTTGCTGAAATGAAACAACAAAGGAACAGGTTTGAGTGGAATATTATCCTATGACCTGTACTATTCTATCACAAAACCATCTGGCAGAACTGCGTTTTTCTTTATTACAATAATTCCATCTTTTACTGTATACAGTGGATGATCGCTATCAGGTAAATGAATACCACCGCTTATTTTTACATCATTTCCAATGCGGCAGTGTTTATCAACTATTGCATTTTTAATATAACACCTTTCTCCTATTCCTACCTTTGGTAAACTTTTTTCCACATCATCTTCAAGGTCTTCCAGTGTTTCAAAATAATCGCTACCCATTATATAACTGGTAATGATTGTTGTGCCTGCACCTATCCGTGTTCTTATACCAATAACACTTCCTTCAATTACAGATGCATTTATTATACATCCTTCTGTTATAAGTGTTCTTTCAAAAGTGCCCCCGATTATTTTTGCAGGAGGAAGCATTCTTGCACGGCTGTAAACTGTTTTAGTATTGCTGAATAAATTAAATGGCGGCAGATCTAATGTAAGCGCAAGGTTGGCTTCAAAGAATGAATAAATATTTCCGATGTCCGTCCAATAGCCATCATATTGAAAACTGGCAACTTTGTATTTTTCTATTGAAGAAGGAATAATTTCCTTACCAAAATCTGTAGCATCTTTTTTTTCTACCTGCAGAAGATCAAATAAAACTTTGCGGCTAAAAATATAAATACCCATTGAAGCCAGGTATATTTTCCCCTGTTCTTTCATGTCATTTCCGGTATCACTTATCCAGTCAGGCAATATTTCTTTTTTTGGTTTTTCTATAAACGAAGTGATGATGTTTTCATCATTTGATTTAAGAATACCAAATTCAGGTGCTTCTCTTTCTGTAACAGGAATGGTTGCAATGGTTATGTCTGCCTTATTTTTTTTATGGTGCTCAAACATTTCCCTAAAATCCATCTGATATAATTGGTCGCCGGATAAAATAAGTACATAGTCAAAATCATATCTTTCAAAATGCCTTACTGATTGCCTTACTGCATCTGCTGTTCCCTGGAACCACGTTGGATTATCAGGCGTTTGCTCTGCAGCAAGAATATCCACAAAACCACTGCTGAATAAACTGAATTGGTAAGTATTTTTTATGTGCCTGTTTAGCGAAGCTGAATTGTACTGTGTTAATACAAACATCCGGTTTATGTCTGAATTCATACAGTTGGAAATGGGTATGTCCACCAGCCTGTATTTACCTGCAATTGGCACGGCAGGTTTGCTTCTTGCTGCAGTAAGCGGGTATAACCTGCTGCCGGCTCCCCCGCCAAGAATTACTGATATCAATGAATTGCTGATTGTCATAAAAAATATTTTAAATAGTTTGATATATACCGAGATATTTTCCTGCGCTGTTTTCCCAGCTAAAATCAATTTGCATAATTTGTTTGCGGATATTGGTTATGTTTTTCTTTTGTGAATATAATTGTACTGCCCTATAAACTGAATTAGTTATATCCCCCACAGTAGCCTGGTTAAAACAAATACCATAACCATCTTTTTCACCAATATCTTTTACAGTATCATTTAATCCTCCTGTTCTTCTAACAATAGGTATTGTACCATATCTCATGGCATACATCTGGTTTAGGCCGCATGGCTCTACCCTGCTTGGCATTAATAAAAAGTCAGCGCCTGCATACATTTGGTGAGCTAATTTTTCGTTGTAACCTATTTGTGAATTATAATAACCCATAAACTTACCATTCAATTGCTGCAGCTGGTATTCAACCGAAGGATCACCGCTTCCTAAAATTAAAAAATTCATTCCACCATTAATATAATATAATGAATCAGAAATAGCCTGCGGCAAAAGATCTGCGGCTTTCTCTCCAACCAGTCTCCCGATAAAAATTATTAAAGGTTTTTTTTCATCTAAGCCAAACTGGTCACATAAAATCTTTTTATTCAGGGCTTTCCCCTCATCGGCATCCTCAACGCTGTATTGTGTTTCAATATAGGTATCTGTTGCCGGGTCCCAAACTTCTTCATCAATGCCATTTAATATGCCCACGCATTTCCCTTTTTCATATTCAAAAAGCATTTCCAAACCATTGGCATTATATTTTAACTCATTTAAATAACCGGGACTAACGGTTGTAACTTTTGATGCACACCGAACACCCGATGCAAGAGAATTAATTGTTTTATTCCATTCCAGCAATCCCCATTTCCATTTATCCCATTCAGGAAGATAACTGGATTTATTCCAATCCATCCATCCCTGGTATTGTGCATTGTGAATGGTAAGAACAGTGGGCAG
This sequence comes from Chitinophagaceae bacterium, assembly GCA_028288585.1. Lineage (GTDB taxonomy): Bacteria > Bacteroidota > Bacteroidia > Chitinophagales > Chitinophagaceae > Ginsengibacter. The sequence continues at coordinate 7,967 of JAQBNL010000079.1, forward strand.
TGATGAAAGATTCCTGTAAGCAACACAATTTTGCATCATGAAGGGAATGAGTGCAGCCTGGTGGTCATGAACATGAACAACATCGGGTTTATGCTCCCATTTGCTTATCCAGTCAACCACTGCAATTTGAAATGCAGTGAAGCGCTCAATATCATCATCGTAACCATAAATTTTTTCCCTGTCAAGTAAATTAAAAATATCAATTAGATAAAGATCAAAGCCGAGAACATTTGTTGCTTCTTTTATAACCGTATAATTAAACCAGTAATGCGCCATACCAAAGCCGCCTTTATGTACCACATCAAATTCATTCTCATGCAAAAATTTAGTATTGTACATGGGGATAACCACCTTGGCAATATGCCCAAGCTTATTTTGATATTTTGGCAATGCCCCCACCACATCTCCCAATCCGCCGGCCTTTGCATAAGGATAACATTCCGCACTTACATGTATTATTTCCATACAGCAATTAAATATATTTATCAAATTAAGAATGATTTCGTTATGAACAAATTATAAATCATAATTTACGACGTAAAAAAAAATCTATTACTTTTTACGAAGTAAAAAAAATCTATTACTTTCATTTTCTAAATCAACTAAATTAATTGCTATGGCCATGTCAATGACAAATAAAGTTTCAGTAAGCCCAGGCGGAGCCGGTTTAAAAGAAACTAATTACGGCGCTTTAACCACGCTGGTTACAGTGTTTTTCTTTTGGGGGTTTATTGCTGCCGGTAACAGCGTTTTTATTCCTTTTTGCAAACATTATTTTAACCTGGACCAATTCCAAAGTCAATTAATTGACTTTGCCTTCTATGGTGCATATTATCTGGGCGCACTTGGTTTATTTGCTTATGGGTCTTTTGGCGGTAAAGATCTTGTTGGTAAATGGGGTTATAAAAAAAGTATTGTTTACGGATTATTATTCTCTGCAATAGGTGCAGTTGCTATGATAATTGCTGTAAAGGGAAATACTTTCACCGGCTTACTGGTGGGATTATTTATAGTGGCATTGGGATTTTCGCTTCAGCAAACTGCGGCGCAACCTTTTGCTATTTCGTTGGGTGATCCTTCTACCGGCACCAGCCGTGTAAATTTAGGCGGTGGTATTAATTCCTTCGGAACTATGATAGGGCCTATCATTGTTGCGTTGGCTTTATTTGGAACAACTGCGGCGCTTACTTCTGAACAAATTGAAGCGCTTGGCCTTGATAAAGTAATTCTTTTATATGCCTGTGTTGGCGTGCTCTTTATTCTTGCTGCTGCATTATTTTATTTTTCAAAAAAAGTGCCGGCGGGCATTTTAATAGAGGAAGTAGAAAAAGCTCAGAAGGCCTTGTATTCATTATTAATAATTACAGGATTACTGATAATAATGTTTGTGCCTGTATTTAATAGTTATAAAACAGATCTTACAAATGCCACTGATGCTGCAAAGCATGATATGGAAACCTATAGGATGAAATGGCTGTTTGGCGCATTGGCGGTTGTAGTGGTGAGCCTGCTTGTTTCTAACTGGAGAGCTATTAAAAATCCTGAAGGCTGGGGAGCAATGAAATACCCGCAGTTGGTATTGGGCATGCTTGCTATTTTTGTTTACGTGGGTGTAGAAGTTACGATTGTAAGTAACTTAAGTGAGCTATTAAAGCAAAAAGATTTTGGAGGATTACAATCTTCTGAAGCAGCTAAATATGTTTCGCTGTATTGGGGTAGTTTGATGATAGGAAGATGGGCAGGCTCTATTCCGGCTTTTAATTTCAGCACTCAAACAAAGAAAATTCTTTTAGGTGTTGTTCCGCTTATTGCATTCTGTGTAGTGATAGGGGTAAATACATTGGCAAAAAATGATATGAGTCCTTTGTATTATTATGTAATATGTGTGCTGGTGCAAATTGCAGCATTTTATGTAGCCAAAGACAAACCTGCAAGAACTCTTTTAATTTTTAGCCTGTTAGGTGTAACAGCTATGGTTATTGGTTTATTTAATACAGGTACAATTGCCATTTATGCATTTTTAAGCGGGGGATTATTTTGTTCTATCATGTGGCCTTCTATTTTTAATTTATCAATTACAGGCTTAGGAAAATATACAACCGAAGGTTCTGCATTTTTAATTATGATGATATTGGGTGGCGGCATTATCCCTCCTATCCAGGGCAAGCTTGCAGATTTTCTTCAATCCAAATCTGATGTTCCCGGTTTAGGAATTCACCAGTCCTATTGGGTAGCCGTGGCTTGTTTTACATACCTCGCCATATTTGCATTTTTGGTAAAAGGCATTTTAAGAAAACAGGGAGTAGACTATGATACACCGGTAGTGATTGAAGCATCTCCTGAAGGAGCCTTAGAACCTAAATAAAATTTAAACAAATTATTTGATGGATATATCGAACGAGCTTGCAATAGGAATTGACATTGGGGGCACCAATACAAAATACGGCGTGGTAAATCACCGGGGTGAGATTTTACAGCAGGGTGAATTGCGCACAGACAAATACCAGGAAGTTGAATCGTATATTGATGCTTTATTTAATACTTTACAACCTATAATTAAATCAATAGAAAAGGCTAATGTGATACATGGTATAGGTATTGGCGCACCTAATGGAAATTATTATACGGGTACAATTGAATATGCTCCTAATTTAAAATGGAAAGGTATTATTCCGATTGCAAAAATGATATCGGATAAATTTAATTTGCCTGCAGCATTAACCAATGATGCAAATGCTGCAGCTGTAGGTGAAATGACCTATGGAGCCGCAAGAGGCATGAAGGACTTTATTATGATAACGCTTGGAACCGGAGTTGGAAGCGGTATTGTAGCAAACGGGCAATTAATTTTAGGCCATGATGGATTTGCAGGAGAACTGGGGCATACCATTATTATTCCAGGAGGAAGACTGCATGAAGGAACGGGTTTGCGTGGCTCACTGGAGTCTTATGCATCTGCTACTGGCCTTACAAAAACGGCTGTTGAATTATTAGAAAAAAATCCTGAAACAGACAGCCTTTTAAAAAGTCATGCGGGAGATATAAACAGCAAATTTGTTTATGAATGTGCCATGAAGAATGATAAGATGGCTAAAAAAGTGTATGCTTATACAGGTAAAATTTTAGGACAGGCGCTGGCAAACTTTGTTATGTTTTCTTCCCCGGAGGCAATAGTTTTATTTGGCGGCTTAACCAGGGCCGGCGATATGATAATGAAGCCAACAAGAGAGCATATGGAAAAAAATCTTCTTCCTATTTTTCAAAATAAAGTAAAGCTGATCTTTAGCGAACTTAAAGAATCTGACGCTGCAATTCTTGGGGCAAGCGCATTGGTTTGGGAGATAAAAACTGATTTATAACTTCTTTAAACTATATAAATGAAAAAGCTGCTTTATAAAAAAGCAGCTTTTTCATTGTTTAGCATCAGAGCTTTTATAGGAAAATTATTTTATCCTTAACACAGGCCGAAGTTTATATCCTCCTGGTTCTAATTTAATTGATGATGCAGCATCAAAATCCACAATAAGACTATCCAATCCGGCAGCCACATTTTTGCCTGCTTTAATTTTTAAACCTGACTCACTGCCGCTGGGTATCGTTAATGGAAAGGATACACCGCCCACAACTATTGTATTATCAGGCCCTAAAATAAGTCTTATCTCCTGCACAGTTCCGGTTTGTACAGTTCCGATAGCTAATAATGTATCCACCCCGTTTTGTAATCCTAATAAATTATAAACTTTAGCATTTGTATTAAGAGATATCCATCCTGTACTGTCATCTCTTAAATTTACTCTCACTTCTCTTATATCAACATTTACCTGGTCGTAAGCTGCGGGGGCATCTGTTAATTTGACCTTTAAATTTGAAGTTCCCGAATTATTATTCTCCTTTGAGCAGGAAAAAAATGTGATAGCACTTAATAAAATAATGCCTTGCATCAGGTGTTTTGTTTTCATGGCGGTTGAGGTTTATTTACCTGTATATAGGAAAAAATCGTGCCAACCAAAAAGTATTATTTATTGCGAATTAAAAACACTGCAGGTACAGCTCTTTGGGCCTTGTCGGAAACTTTAATAGTTTCTTTTCCATTTATTAAAAGACAACTGCTTCCACCGCCATCAAGGTTTAGCGCTTCAATACAACCGAGGTCTTTAAATATTTGAGCCTCCTGAGTTAAGGTTGCTCCATGAGCATTTGCATTTCTTCCTTCAACAACAAGGATGATGAGTTTATTATCTTTAGTATAGCCAATGGCAGTGCGTGGATGCTTATCATTAATGGCTTTACCAACAAACATTCGTTCTTCGTTATTGGTTATTTTTATTTCTCCATTTTGTAAAAGAACAGGACCGCCACCAATAGCAGTTTTCATTTTCCATTTTTTTAAAGAGGGTATTGAAGAAGAATGACTAACAACATTTGTTTGATATTTTACATCTTCAAATTTTGTCTTACTATTTGAATCTTTTATAGCTGGTAATGGTGATTGAGTTGCATAGGCAAAGCGTTTAGAAGAATCATCAAATATCCATGCAATGTCCGCTACTCTTTCCCTGTTAATTCCAATTGCACCTTTAAACGAATGGACAAATGTTAGCGTATCCTTTCCTTTACCTTTTACAGGTGCAGTAAAAGAAACTAATTTTCCATCTTTAATAACAACATTTAAATTCTGGTTTGTTTCAAAAGAAAAGAAAGTACCATTAACTATAACAAGAGGGTTATTATTTTTTTGATAGAATTGCGCTGGCGTTAATCTTCTTTTATAAGTTGTATCAGTGGTAAAATTTAAATGTTTGTCTTTAAGGTCAGCGATTAGATAGAATGCACGAAAAGCTCCGGTATCTGGCTTATCATTAGTAAAGTAAACATGAACAGATGAAGGTAATAGCTGGTAAAGCGAATCTACATTTTGCCACTTAAGCTGGCAGTAAGAATTACTTTGAATGAAAATTAATACCAGGGAAGCTAACATTCTGAATTTCACTTTACCAATTGTTTATTGTTAATTGCCAATTGATTTTTCTTCCATCCATTTATTTCTTCCATACCCCGGGATAACATGTTTATCTGAATGATAAGATGAACGAACCAGCGGCCCGCTTTCTATATAATCAAAGCCAAGACTGTAGCCAATCTCCCGATATTCTGCAAATTCATCAGGATGAACAAAGCGTTGAACATCCAAATGTTTTTTTGATGGCTGCAGGTATTGGCCTATTGTAATTACATCAACATTACTGTCTTTTAAATCATGCATTGTTTGTATCACTTCCTCTTTTGTTTCGCCAAGCCCCAGCATGATACCGCTTTTTGTTCTCATCCCTCCTTCTTTTAAAATACGGAGTGTTTGCATGCTGCGCCAGTATTTTGCCTGTATCCTTACTTTTTTTGTTAAGCGCTCTACAGTTTCAATATTGTGGCTAACCACTTCTGGTGCGGCATCTATAATACGTTGTATATTTTCTTTCTCTGCTTTAAAATCCGGGATTAAGGTTTCTAAAGTAGTACCAGGGTTTAAAGATTTAATTGCCTTGATAGTATTGTACCAAACAATTGAACCGCCATCTTTTAATTCATCTCTATCTACAGACGTAACTACTGCATGTTTTACTTTCATTAAATGAATTGCTTCAGCAACTCTTTGCGGCTCATCCCAGTCAACCGGTAATGGGCGGCCAGTTGCCACTGCGCAAAAGCCACAACTTCTTGTACAGATATTTCCAAGAATCATAAATGTTGCAGTTCCTTCTCCCCAACATTCGCCCATGTTTGGGCAATTACCACTTTCGCAAATGGTATGAAGCTTATGTGTATCAACTAAATTTCTTACATGCCTGTACTCTTCGCCTATAGGTAATTTTACCCTTAGCCAGGTAGGTTTCTTTGGCCGCTGTTCAACCACTTCATTTAATACTGGTAACTCTATCATTTTGGTATTACAGTTGATAAAAAGATGCAAACTACAAGAGGCGCCTTCACGATGATGCTATGAAAAATTAATACCTGTGACAAATTTTTTATTTTCTTCTTCCAAATATTATTGCAACATATCCTGTGAAGAAAAATTGTTTTTGCGTTTCGTGTACCATCAAAGGAATTTTTTTAGAATAATAATCAGCAGCTATGCCAACTTCCAATGCAGATACAATTTCGTTATAACTCCCATAATCAAATCGCAGTGCAGTTTTTAGATATGCGCCGGGAACTACGGTTAAATCGCTCCAACCTTTGCTAAAGCCGGGGCCGCCACTAATTAGTGTAGGATCTAAAAATTTTGCACTGTCTGCTGATTCATATTTTACATAACTATTACTTGCTGTGTTTAGTTGTACATAATATGGACGAAGCAGGCCCACACTTATTCCGCCCCCATAATTTCCGGTTATGCTTACACCATTTTTATTTGATTTATTGCCGAATAGGACCTGTTGCTGTACCCCTAACTTAACCGGGTAAAAAAAGTTTTGTTTCCCAAATGTATAAGGTGTACTAAAAGCATACAGGTTACTTTGTTTTTCTTCACGGGTGCTTTTATATTCAGATATTTCAAGCTGGTAAAGCATTCCTTTTTTGGGTGATTTAAATCTTCCGAACTCCATAAATGCACCATAACCATTGTTAATAAGCTTTCCTCCAAATACAGTGTGCTTTTTGTATGCAATTACGCCTTCTTCCTCCTGCTTTATCAATGCATCGATCCTTTTCCGGTTTTGATCACGCTTATCCTTTTTTGATTGTTTTTGAGCGAATGACGAAATAGCGATAATTAGTGATATGGTTATGAAAAATAGTTTTCGCATGTACAATGTATTGAGGTTTTACTGTGTAAATTTATGCAAAAAACACACATGACAGCTTCAATAATATACGAAGGCGAATTGCGTTGCAGGGCTACGCATTTACAAAGTGGAACAGTGGTTGAAACAGACGCACCAACTGATAACCGTGGAAAAGGAGAAAAGTTTTCTCCTACCGATACGCTCTGTGTTTCGCTTGCCACATGCATTATAACAACAATGGCTTTAAAAGCCAGGGACATGAATATTGAATTAAAGGATACAAAGATTGACGTTACAAAATATATGTTAAAAGATCCGAGAAGAGTGGGACAAATTGATATTACAATACACTTTCCTCCATTTTCTTTAGGCGGAGATCAAAAATCAACTTTGGAAACAACCGGTAATAACTGCCCGGTTGCAAAAAGCCTGCATCCTGATTTAAAGGTTAATATTGAATATAACTGGTAAACTTTCTTCTTCCTTATTTTTCAATAAAGCATTTCCAATAGAACATTCGAGGCAGCGTTTATTATTGCAGTATTCATTTTTTAGCTGGATATATGATTGGGAGTCAAAGGAATTTTTATTAGAAAATTTTAGCGCCTCAAAGCCTTTGGTAATAACATTTTTTTCAGAAGTAATTTCTTCCAGCCATGCAATTGCTTTGTCTTTATATTGTTGTTCATTATGATATAGCCCATAAGCAAATACAATAGGCACAATTGTATTAATAAGAATATTATCTATCATTTGCCCGCCAATTTTTTTCTTTTTAAAAGCGGATATTTCATCAAATGCATAATGGTAATGCCAATAATCATTGGCAGTTACATTTAAAAGTTTTTTTAGTTCAGATACAGATACACTCTCTTTTATTTTTGAAAACAAATGAGTGCTTTTACTAACGAGCATTGCAAGTTGTGCTAATCGAAGTGTTGGAAAATTTGCCGGCCGCATGCGCAGGAAAAATAATTGCACCTGTGGCTGTTGTAGTTTATATTTTCTTTGATAAAATTTGTATTCCTTTTGCAGCATCTGTGGATAATCTTCTGCAAAATCTTTCTCCAGTAAACCAGCCTGTCCAAATAATAAAGCTTCCAGCTGATGAATTTGATTTTTATGTTTTGCCAGGATATTTACCGGTAATGATTTTGATATCCTTTCAAATGCTTCACTGTTTACTTTTATCCCGAAATTTTTTGCAATAAGCCACCAGAAGGCTTCTTCCCAATGAAAATTATTTTGGTTTAAAAATGAAAATATAACAGCGGATTTGGCTTCTAATCTTTCTGCGAGCAATCTTTGTTTCCAGCTTAGCAATATAAGGTCATCAATAGTATGCACATGATTTTCGCAGGGGATAAATGAAGGGGCATTCATCAGCTCTTCATATTTATTCAACAATATTTTTGAAACCCTGTTTTGCAGCTCCAGTGTTGGAAAAACATTTCCTGCAATATCTCTTATCTCTTTATCATGCTGCCAAACTACATGCAATATGATATTGTTATAATTTTTATCAACAGAGTGATTATGTAAATTCCAATCAGAGGACTTGATGTGTAATTCAATATTCCCCGCCCATATTGTATTGCCAATTTTAATTCTTGCTTCAGAAAAATCTGCGCCCTGGTTGGTATTAAAATTTCCCGGGTGAATTACCTGGAGCGGTTCTCCATCAACTGTTGTAAGTTCATTCTTATTAAAGTATTGAAACTGCCAGATGTATTGCAGAAGCTTTTCCTTCATAAGCTAAACGTTAGTAAAAGAAAGATAAGAAAATTATTTAGGGAAAAGTACTCTTAGCGTATCATAAATTTTGTGAGGACGTGAGACCTGAAAGGTGAAACGTGAGAGTTCACATTTCACAGCAAATTAATCAGTGGCTTAAGTTTATCAGTTCTTTCACTACCCTGCTTACCGGTAAGCCCATAACATTGTAAAAATCTCCATTAATAGATTTAATTCCAATTACGCCTATCCATTCCTGTATGGCATACGCACCGGCTTTGTCGTATGGTTTGTGGTTATCTACATAAAAAATTATCTGTTCCATGCTGAGATTATGAAACTCAACTTCCGTGGTATCTGCAAAAACAATTTCTTTATTATTGAATAAAATACAAACCCCTGTTATTACCAAATGCTTTTTGCCTGATAACTTTGAAAGGATATGTATTGCATCTTCTCTATCAGCAGGTTTACCGATTATTTCCTTATTAAGAACCACAATAGTATCCGCAGATAATATCGGTATAGAATCTCCCATTGAAAATTTTACAGCCAATGCTTTATTTTTAGCAATATGCATGGCCACATCAGGCTGAGTTAAATTTTGCGGATAACTTTCGTCAGTGTCTTTTATTATTACATCAAAAAAAACTTCTGCCCATTGTAATAATTGTTTACGGCGTGGCGACTGCGAGGCTAAAATTATTTTTTGCATCTTCTAATCTGTATGGTCTTAATAATTTTTATAAATAGATCCTGAAAAATACCATTGATATAATGCCTGTAAACATTACCACTTTTATAGCGCTGCTTAACCTGCTAAAATCTGAAGAAATTTGTGCGCTGTATAATTGTTGAAGTATCCAAAGCAGGGGAATGATAATTAATAAAACGCAATAGACAGCAGATAGCCACCATCCTAATTGCAATACATAAAACTGCAATACCGCCACTCCCGCTGTAAGTACTATCAGCCACACGCCTGCAAAAACTTTTGATACAGGAATACCCCATACAATGGGCATGGTTTCACAGCCATATTTCATGTCGCCCTGTATATCTTCCATATCTTTTACTACCTCACGGATAAGTGAAATGGTAAATGCAAATCCTGCATACAGAAAAGAAACTTTCAGAAGTCTTGAAATGATTAAGGTGTTAACATCGGGGCTGCGGTTAAGCCAGAATACAGCAGTTGTAATAACCAATATAACCCACGCTGTAAGCAGGGAGATCACCACATTCCCTATCAATAGTTTTTGTTTGAATGTGGTTGAATAAAACCATAAGCCTGCAATAGCTAATAAGTTTAAAAAAGGGATATAGATATTCCTGAGCTTATAACCAACGTAGCAGCTTATTAAAAAGCCTGTAAATGATAAACACAGGTGAAGAAGAATGGCCCACCGCCTGTTGATATACTTTTCTATTATCAGTTTGGCGGGTTTATTTACCAGGTCTATATTAAGATCAAAATAATCATTAATAATATACCCGGCAGCGGCAATAGATACTGAAGCGATAATTAAGAGGTAAAAAATATTGGTAGATAAAGAGGTTGTTTGCGTACCCTTATAAATAAAAGGAAGTATACAATAGAAAAATAAAATTTGGGTTAGTGCAATAAAAACCAGGTTGGGCCATCTGATTAATTTTAAAAATGCCACTATAAGCTTCATATATTTTATTAAGAAGTTATGGGTGATGCCTTATTCTAACTCCCATTTACCATGCAGTTTTAAAACTTTTTCTACCACATCCCTTACGCAACCATGACCACCATTAAAGGGTGATATATATTTTACAATCTGCTTTATCTCAGTTACAGCATCTGCAGGGCAACATGACAATCCCACCACTTCCATACAGCCATAATCAGGAATATCATCCCCCATATACAATACTTCTAAAGGGTTGAGCTTTTCTTCTGCAATAATTTTTTGCAATAATTCCTTTTTATTGGCAACTCCCATATACACATCCTTCACGCCAAGATGATCCAGCCTTTTTTTTGAAGCCTCCGATGTGCTTCCTGAAATTACTATCATTCTATATCCATGATTAGCCGCTACATGCATGGCATATCCATCTTTTATATCCATCTTACGCAGCCATTCTGTATCATTCAAAATCAATAACGATCCGTCAGTGAGCACCCCATCCATATCAAATACAAATGTTTTGATCAATTTAAATGCAGCCAGAATATTTACTTCATTCATACAGGTTATTTTTGATTATCTCTCCACTCATATACCCAGCCGCTTTGTATCATTTCTAAATGACCTTCATTACTTTCCCCCGGCTGGCCTGCAAAGTTTGGAATTTCCAAAACCCATTTAAGAAGATCAGTAAACCGTACACGATATATTTTCCCTTCATTAAAATCATCTCCAAAGCGCTCGTATAACTTCATAGCGATATCTTCATAATCATTCCAATGAATGGGGGGTTCAAAAGGCATATTTTTAAAATTTGAAATTACAAATTGGGTTATTGAGCAATTATTTTATTCGCCTAAAAACTGTGTTTGGTCAGGTAAAGTAACTTCTATTTCTCCATCCCCGGGATGTAGTATGCACTGGCAGCCTAACCTGGAATTTAATCTTGGATTTATTGCCCTGTCAATAAAATCCTCCTCTTTATCACTTAATTCTTCCAAGAAATCTTCTCCTTTTTCAACATATAAATGGCAGGTACTACACGCACAAACACCGCCACAATTATGATGAAGTTCAATATCATTTGTAAGTGCAACTTCTAAAATTGACTGGTCATGCTCTACATTATTTATAGTAACCGGCTCTAATCCTTTCTGTTCAAACTTAAACGTAACGGTATACATCTGCTTTTCTTTTAACGCGGCAAAATTAAGCTATACGGTACAAAGAGGGTTTGATTTTTCCAAAGTAGTAAAGGGGCAGCTACTTTTTTTGATGAAGCTTTAAAATGCTTTCTGAAAGTTTTAAATACAGGTATTTCAGGTCAGGATGTGCTGAAAGTATTTGAAGATGTTTGCCTAATGTATAGATGTCTTCCCTTATTGCCGGCCCGGTTTGCACACTCTGGGGCGAATTCAGTTTTACCCGGCGGATAGTCTCATCTATCAAAGGATATAATTTTTCAAACTCAATATTTTCTTTTTTGCAAAATTCGTCACCCATCGCAAATAAGTGGTTTGTGAAATTGTTTACCAGTACTGCTGCCACATGAAATTTCAATCTCTCCTTATCATCTGCCATGGTAACGTTAGCGGATAATGTTGTAGCAAATTCCTGGATAAAAACTGTTGTATCAGGGTTGCTGCCATCAACTAACAAAGGGATCTCAGGTATTTCCTCAGCGTCCTTTATTAAGCTTTGCAGGGGATAAATTATGCCATACCTGGAAGAAATATTTTTTAATACTTCTTTTGAAACAGAACCTGCTGTATGAACTACTAATTTGTTCCCCAGCTGTACGTACTGATCTAAATGATACAATGCTGTATCAGTTATTGCCAATAAATACAGGTCTGCATCTTTATACTCCGTGGATTTAAAACTACCGGATGAACAATTAAATATTAGTGCAAGTTCTTTTGCGTGGTTCTCATTCCTGCTTAATACCTGTACAATCTCATGCCCTGCACTGTGTATTACCTTGCCCAACACTGTGGCTACATTTCCCGAACCAACAATTACAACTTTCATAGTTATATTTTTGATTATCTCATAATCAGTATTACCGTTGCAGCTAAATTATTGGGTCAATGCTATGGGTAAAACAAATTATGTTCTCCTATGGGCAATAGTAATACCAATTTTTTATAAATAAAAATATCTGGAAATTTTATGCCAGCAAAGTATTATTACACAGGATATTATTTAATTAAATTTTGAATTTTCAATTTTAAGCTAATATTGCATGCAGCATGTGTAAATAAATAACGACACACAGCTGAAGAATTTATATTTATAATTATGGCAAAAAATCTTTTAATAGTTGAGTCTCCCGCAAAAGCTAAAACCATAGAGAAAATTTTGGGTAAAGATTTCGAGGTAAAAAGTTGTTATGGACATATTCGTGATCTTGAGAAAGATGATATGGGCATTGATATAAAAAACCATTTTAAGCCCCGTTATAAAGTACCCGATGAAAAATTAAGAGTGGTGAAAGAGTTACAACAGCTTGCCAAAAAAGCTGATGAAGTATGGCTTGCATCGGATGAGGACCGCGAGGGAGAAAGTATAAGCTGGCATTTGGCAGAAGTGCTGGGGCTTGATACTAAAACCACCAAACGAATTGTTTTTCATGAGATAACCAAACCTGCTATTGAAGCAGCAGTAAAAAACCCGCGTTCAATTAATATGGACCTGGTAAATGCACAACAGGCACGGCGTATACTTGACAGGATTGTAGGCTTTGAGTTATCCCCCGTTCTATGGCGCAAGATAGGTATGACAGGCGGACTTAGTGCCGGCCGGGTACAAAGTGTGGCAGTGCGGTTAATTGTAGAAAGAGAAAGAGAGATAAACCAGTTTAAACCTACCAGTCATTTTAAAATAGAAGCCTTACTTGCGGCAACTGATATTAATAACAGGACTATTACTTTTAAAGCGGAAGATGGAAGAAAGCATGAAATAGAAGCAGCTGAAAAGTTTTTGCAAAGTTGTATTGGTGCAGAATATACAGTTAAAGATATACAGGTAAAACCCGGAAAACGTACACCGGCTGCGCCTTTTACCACTTCAACGCTGCAACAGGAAGCAAGCCGTAAACTTGGGTACAGCGTTGGCAAAACAATGCTGCTTGCGCAAAAGCTATATGAAAGCGGTAAAATAACTTATATGCGTACCGATAGCGTTAACTTAAGTGAAACTGCAATTAGTGATATAAAAAATGCCGTACGGGATTGCTGCGGAGAAAATTATATAGAGATAAGAAAATATAAAACCAAGCATGAAAGTGCACAGGAAGCCCATGAGGCTATTCGGCCTACCTACATGGAAAACAGTTCTGATGTTGATGCTGAAACCAGGAGTTTATATGAATTGATCTGGAAGAGAACAATGGCAAGCCAGATGAAAGATGCGATACTGGAAAAAACTGTTGCAAAGATTGGAATGAGCACCAATAATGAAGAGCTTACCGCATCCGGGGAAGTAATAAAATTTGACGGTTTTTTAAGGGTATATACAGAAGGAAGCGATGACGATGAAGAACAAAAAGAAGGCGAAAGCCGCTTACCCAATTTAACTGTTGGCCAAAAACTTCAGTTCGAAGAAATGACAGCAACAGAAAAATTTACTCGCCCGGCTGCAAGATATACAGAGGCCTCACTGGTAAAAAAGCTGGAAGAGTTAGGCATAGGCAGGCCGAGCACTTATGCACCTACCATTAGTACAATTGTAAAGAGAAAATATGTAGAGAAAAGAGATAAAGAAGGTGTGAAAAGAGACCTGAATATTTTAAAGCTGAAAGATGATACCATACAAAAGCTGGTTCAGCAGGAAAATACCGGTGCGGAAAAATCAAAATTATTTCCTACAGATTTAGGGCTGGTGGTTACTGATTTTTTAAGCAAGCATTTTGATGAGGTAATGGACTATTCGTTTACAGCAAATATTGAAGAAGAGTTTGATAAAATAGCAGAAGGTAAACAGCAATGGAGTAAAATGGTTGGAGACTTTTATAAACCGTTTCATGAAGATGTTGAACATACACTGGAAAATGCTGAAAGATCAGTTGGCGAAAGAGAATTAGGCAATGATCCCGTTAGCGGAAAACCCATCATTGCAAGAATGGGAAAATATGGACCTATGGTACAGGTAGGAGTTCAGGATGATGAGGAAAAACCAAAATTTGCAAAACTGAAAGCCACTCAAAGCATCGAGACGATTACATTAGAAGAAGCGCTGGAGCTTTTTAAATTACCTATGGCTTTAGCTGAGTACGAGGGCGCGGAAGTATCAATAAATATAGGCCGCTTTGGGCCTTATGTAAAATGGGGGGAGCAATTTATTTCCATACCAAGAGGTGAAGAGCTGCTTGAAATTGATTTGAACAGGGCAATTGAAATTATTACTGCAAAGCAGGTTGAAGATGCACCTATTGGCTTTTACGATGAGAAACCCATTACAAAAGGTAAAGGCCGTTTCGGGCCATTTATAAAATGGAACGACCTTTTTATTAATGTACCCAGGGCTTATAATTTTGATACGCTTACCCAGGAAGATTGTAATGAACTGATATTGAAAAAAATTGAAAAAGAATCTAATCGCTATATCAGGCAATGGCCCGAAGAAAAAATCTCGATCGAGAACGGGCGTTGGGGCCCTTTCATCCGCTTGGGCAAAAAAATGCTGAAGCTGCCTTCAAATGCAGCCAAAACAAAATACACCGCTGAAGAACTTGCTAATATTTCTTTGGAAGAAGTAAAGAAAATGATCGTTGCACAGGATCCAAAAGCTTTTGATAAAAAAACTACAGCAAAGAAGAAGGCTGCAAAAAAACCAGGCACAAAAAAGAAAGCGTAACGGTTTATAAAACTTTAAGAAAACATTTTTAAATATTTTGCGGTTCGGGTTAACAGAGCCTGACAGCTTCTGCCGGGCAATTTATAACTTCAAAATAAACATCCGGTAAAAAGAAGTCATTAATTCCTTCCGGTTTATACAGATTTGTGGAAAAGTTTTAAGTTATTTTTTAAAAGATATTTCCCGATATTTATTTTTCCAAAAAGCATTGATTATTTTAGTCAACGTCCTCTACCTAATAAAAACAGAAAATGCAGGAAAATAAAGAAATATCCGCCCTCTTTCATCTTATTGATGATCCCGATGAAGATGTATTCAGCACGGTGAGCGAAAAAATTGTTTCACTCGGCAGGGGCATCATTCCCAACCTTGAGCATTTATGGGAGAATACACCGGATGAGGAAGTGCAGGGAAGGATTGAATCACTCATTCATAAATTACATTTCAGGGATCTTACCAATGATTTTATTGAATGGAAAAGCGGCTCTCATGATCTGTTGCAGGGAGCGATACTGGTTGCCCGGTATCAATATCCTGAAATGCTTTCTACACCAACGTTACAGGAGATAGAAAAAATCCGCAGGAACATCTGGCTGGAGCTTAACAGCTATCTTACCCCACTGGAGCAAACAAATGTGGTAACCGGAATTTTATACAATTACTATAAGTTAAAAGGCGCTGAAGTTGCTTATGATATGCCGGATGATTTTTTTATAAACAAAGTGCTGGAAGGCAAAAAAGGAAATGCCATTACCAATGGAATTTTATATGCAGTGCTTTGTGAATTGCTCGATCTGCCGGTAAGGGCTATTAATATCCCAAAGCAATTTATACTTGCTTATTTTGAAGTGGATTATAATTACCCTAACCCTGCGGGCCAGACTGGTAATAAGATAAATTTTTTTATTGACCCGCTTAACGGCCAAATGTATACCCATAAAGACGTTGAAAATTATTTTAAAAGAATTTCCGTACCACCTACCCCATCCTATTATAAACAACTAAGCAATAAGCGCATCATCCAGTTTTTATTGGAAGAATTAAGCAAATGTTTCGATGATGATAAAAACCGTTACAAGCAAAAAGATCTGATTTTTCTTGCCGGTTTGCTGGATGAATAATTTATATTTAGAAGGTGGAAACCTTAACCGCATACTACCATTCGCCAATAGGAATAATATCAATAACAAGTTATGGAGATTCTATAGCGGAGGTATTGTTTGCGAATTCCTGGAAAGGGCAAGCTTTAAATGAAGATGAAGTAGATTATTCCACGCCACAATCCCCGGTTATTAAAAAATGTATAAAGCAGCTGGAAGAATATTTTTCAGGTACCAGAAGAAAATTCGATCTGCGTCTTACATTCAGTGGCTCCACTTTTCAAAGGCAGGTTTGGAACGAACTGCTGAACATTCCTTATGGAAAAAATATCAGTTATCTAACACTGTCAAAGCGTATTGATAATGTAAAAGCTATCCGTGCTGTTGGTACTGCCAATGGCTGTAATAAAATTTGCATTGTTGTTCCCTGCCACAGGGTTATTGGCAGTAATGGCGATTTAGTTGGCTATGGCGGCGACCTCTGGAGAAAAAAATGGCTGCTGGACCATGAAGCGAAAATTGCACATGGCGTGCAGGAGTTATTTTAATTTTTTGCATCTCTAAAAAACCTTCATTTAATTTTGCTTAAAATTATTTTTTATGATCTTATCAATATCATATTTTAAAAGTCTATCAGCAGGATTTCTGGTTATGGCTTTGCTAAATATAACCAGTTGCAATAATGCAAAATCAAATGGCGGCACTATTTCAGGAAATGAGAACGGGCTTTTTAAAAAATATAATCTTGATAAAATAAAATTGCCGCAGGGCTTTACCATAGATGTTTATGCCGAAGTAGATAAGGCAAGAAGCATGACACTGTCACCTAATGGAACTTTATTTGTTGGCAACCGCGACGGAAATAAAGTATATGCTGTCGTTGATAATAATAAGGATGGTATTGGAGACAAGGTATATACAATAGCCAAAGGTCTTAATTCTCCTAATGGCGTTGCATTTAAAAATGGCAGCTTATACATTGCCACCATCTCAACTATTTTGCGGCTGGATAGTATTGAATCAAGGCTTGCAAACCCGCCACAGCCAATAGTTGTATACGATCAGTATCCTGCAGATGGGCACCACGGATGGAAGTTTATTGCTTTTGGGCCTGATGGAAAATTATATATTCCTGTTGGGGCTCCATGCAATGTTTGCGAACAAAAAAATCCTGTGTATGCATCAATAACAAGAATAAATACTGATGGAACAGGTATGGAAGTTTTTGCAAGCGGTATAAGAAACACAGTAGGTTTTGACTGGCACCCTGTTACTAAAGAATTATGGTTTACTGATAATGGCCGTGATAACATGGGTGATAATGTACCCGAAGATGAATTGGACAGGGCTCCGCAAAAAGGTATGCACTTTGGATTTCCATATTGTCACCAGGGAAATATTTTAGATCCGGAGTTTGGCAAAGGTAAAAACTGCAGTGATTATACTGCGCCTGTAAAAAACTTAGGGCCACATGTTGCAGCGCTGGGTATGCGTTTTTATACTGGCAATATGTTTCCTGCAGAATATAAGAGTGCAATATTTATTGCGAAGCATGGAAGCTGGAACAGGAGCACAGCCATTGGGTATGAAGTGAGTGTGGCAAAACTGGATGGAAATAATGTTAGCTCTTACACATCATTTGCATCTGGCTGGCTGCGCCCCGATCGTTCTGTTATTGGCCGCCCGGTTGATGTACAGCAAATGCCTGATGGCGCTTTATTGGTGAGTGATGATTATAATGGAGCTGTTTACAGAATATCGTATAAGAAGTGAATCGCCGTAATAAGTAATAAGTGTTTTCATTACTCACAACTGACCATTCACCATTTACTATTTAAGATCTTCTGATGTAAAAGCAAGCGGCAATAAATATCCTGCATTATCAATTACCTGTACTTTGCCTTTCATTCCACTCAAAATAATTCTTATAGGTTTTTGGAAACGGTTTTGAAATTCGCTGATAACCTGTCTGCAAATACCACAAGGACTAACAGGTGCATCGCTATCTCCTTTTAAATTATTGTAGGTTACCGCCATTGTTTCAATGGCAACACCGGGGTGATTTGATGCGGCCGTGGAGAGTAAACTTCTTTCTGCGCAAATACCTGCAGGGTATGAAGCATTTTCCTGGTTGGTGCCGGAAACTATTTCACCGTTAACTAATTTAGCCACAGCGCCAACCTGGAAGTTTGAATAAGGTGCATAAGCAAATTGTGTTACGGAACGGGCCTCGCTTAAAAGAAATGCATCATCCTCATTTAATTCATCGCTGGATTCGTAAACGTCTATCGTAAATTTTAGTTCTTCTTTTTTCACTAATTTAAGTTTAGTGTTTTAGAAATGATTGATTATGCAAATTAAGGAAAGCGATATAAATCATTGGAATCATTTCATCATTAAATCAACGCTATTATTTAATTGTTTTGAACATGCGATTCCACCGCGGACCTTTATCCCAGCTAAACCATATTAAAGTGGCTTTGCCGACAATATGATCTTCAGGAACAAATCCCCAGAAACGGCTGTCCAATGAGTTATGCCTGTTATCACCCATCATCCAGTAATAATTCATTTTAAAAGTATAGGTAGTTGCTTCTTTATCATTAATGAAATATTTACCATCTTTTGCTTCAAATTTATTTCCTTCATAAACACTTATGCTGCGTTGGTAGCGGATAATATTATCAGGCGTTAAAGAAATGGTAGCACCTTTTTTTGGAATCCAAACCGGGCCATAATTATCTACTGTCCATTTATTATCAGTATTGTAATATGGGAAAAGTTGCGGATCGGGTGAATCAGGAATGGGAAGAATGCTTTTTACATTAGGCAGTTTAGATACTTTATCTTTTTCATCCGGCGTCATATTAATGGTGTACGAACCTGTACCTGAATTCATAAATTCCCGTAATGAAGGATCAGTGTGGATGCCAAACTCTGCCAGTTGCTCTTCATTAAGAAATGTGCCATCAGTTGTTACATTATAATATCTCTCATAGTTTTTTGGAAAGTCTGTAGCCACACCGTTTATATACACCACGCTGCCTTTTACCTGTAATGTATCACCTGCAATTGCCACGCATCTTTTAATAAAATTTTCCCTTTTATCAACGGGACGAACAATTATATTATCTCCATAAGTATCCCATACTCTTGTTCTCGCTTCCTCCGGGCTAATGTGCTCCGCTGCCATGCGTTCTCTTATAACTTCATAATAAGTAACTTTTGAGCCGAAATTTTCCTCATCATTTATAAGCGTATCATTTACAGGGAAATTAAATACTACCACATCATTCCTTTTTATAGGGCTGGCAAACCAGCGTGTGTAAGGAATATGTATCCATTCAACATATGATTTTGTATTTAAGCCGGGAATGGTATGATGTACAAAAGGCATTGCCAAAGGGGTATTCGGTATCCGCGGGCCATAACTGAATTTGCTTACAAAAAGAAAATCGTTTACCAGCAATGTCTTTTCCATTGAAGGAGTTGGAATGGTGTACGCTTCAAACACAAATGTGCGGATAAGGGTGGCCGCAACAATTGCAAAAACTGCAGCATCTACCCATTCTCTTACAGCAGATTTTTTATAATTTTTTACAACAGCAATGCCGGCATATCTTTCATTTTTGGAGAATCCTAAATAAGGAAAATAAATGAATGGAATAAAAACAGTGGCTGCATGAGCAGCAACAGAAAATCTTCCAAAATGTTCAACAAATTTTATGAGTACCCATATGATAACAAAAAAACCCACTACGGGTATGAATTGCAGAAAGAACCATATTTTTTTCAGTTGCATTTTCTGCACCATGCACCAGGTATTATAAAATGGAATGAAAGCCTTCCAGCCGGCAATGCCTGCCCTTTGAAACATACCATACAAACCGATAAGAGACGCTATTAATGCAATAACAAATAAGAGGAAACCTATACTCATGAACAATATTTTAGTACGAACAAATGTACTGTATTAGAATATCTGAACCATGATTTATGGGATTAAAGGATTACCCGGATTTTAAAACTTAACATTATATTTTGTTTCTTAAAATTGAACTGATGCATTTAATCACTTCATCACTTTTATTTAAGATCATTAAATGTCCCCCATTGTGAATAGTGTAATCAGGTTTTATTTTTTTTATTGAAAAGATCCTGTCCATATCGCCATGAATATGATAAAGGTCCCCCGGCGCCTTTTTACTTTTCCAGTTTAAAATAGCATTAACAGCCCAGTTGGAATATACAGGATCAATGTTCTTTCTATAATCATGCACCATTTGTTTTTCTTCTTTTGATTTTACACCCAGGTTATAATCTTCTAACTGTTCAATCAATTTAAATGATCGCATGGGTAATAACCTGTTAAGTTTTAATTTGCCTGAAAGCCGCATCCATAAAGGCATTTCGGTGTTTGATTTAATACTTGAAATGATAATGACCAGCTCTGCTTTTATTTGTGCGGCAATTTCAATGCACATTATACCGCCAAAAGATAAACCGATAAGAATTGGATTGTTGTGATGAATTTGGCCGATTAATTTTTTAGCATAAGATTCAATACTTTCATTTTTTTCGGGAATTATCCATTTAATAAAATGTATCTCATGCAGGGGAAATTGAAATTTAGAGAACACTCTTTCATCAGCGCCTAAACCACTTATGCAATAGATATGTTTCATACTTAATAACCCAGTGACTAATAACCAAATTATTTTCTCGGCAGCACATAATTTTCTACATCATCGGCAGAGATGGTTTTACCGGAAAGAATGATGAGGCGTTCAACAACATTTCTTAATTCACGGATGTTGCCGCTCCAGCTATGTTTTTGTAAAGCATCCATTGCACTTTTATCAATCGATTTTTTTGGCTGGCCATATTCAGTTGCAATATCTTCTAAAAACTTTTCAACGAGTAATGGAATATCAGATAGCCTGTCATTTAATGATGGTACATGCATGATGATAACACCAAGCCTGTGATACAAATCAAGGCGAAATTTCTTTTCTTCCACTTCTTTTAATAAATCCTTATTTGTTGCGGCAATTACTCTTACGTCAACGGTAATATCCCTATCAGCTCCTACTCTTGTTATTTTAGCTTCCTGCAGCGCTCTTAAAACTTTGGCCTGTGCATTCAAACTCATATCCCCTATCTCATCTAAAAATAAAGTACCTCCATTGGCCTGCTCAAATTTTCCTATTCGTTGTTTTACTGCAGAAGTGAAAGAGCCTTTCTCATGGCCGAACAATTCGCTTTCAATTAATTCACCGGGAATGGCTGCACAGTTAACTTCTACCAATGGGCCGGAAGAGCG
>JAQBNL010000081.1 GCA_028288585.1 Chitinophagaceae bacterium
AGCCATTTTTATCGGCAGATAATAGCTCCAGTTTTTCAAAAATGCTTTTCCTGGAAGTGTAATCATATCGTTGGTTCCATACCTGCACTTTTGCACCCGGTAAAGGCTTTCCTGTAGTACGGTCTAATACAAAATATTCTCTTCCATTATTTACATAGCTGATGTTGGATACATGAAAATACTGTATTGATAATGGATTTTTGGTAAGATTAAAATCTTCTGCAGCGCTTGCCAGTAATGCATATTCACCAATAGGTAAGGCATCAACTTTAATTTCTGTTGAATGGCTTTTATAATCTTCAGGTAATGGTAAAGTTTGTTTCCAGCTTTTTATAGGTTTTTGAGAAGTAAGTGTATTCCATAGCTGTTCATTATCCGGATTGGCCTCCAGCAGTTTTTTAAATTCAGGAGTAAGCTCAATTATTCTAAGGTTTATTGAAGCAATATTTTTATAAGTAACCAGCGTTCTAAAAGACTCACCCGGAACATTTACTTTTTCAGAAGTAAGATTTAATTCTTTATGCAGGATGCCGGTTAATAAATTTTTTGCATTGATGCCGCCTTCGCTGCCGGGGGATTTTTTAATAAGATTTTCCAGTAATTCTTTTGCATACTTAACAGTGTATTTCTTTTCAGCTTTCTTATCTTCTGTTACTGCTGAATTATAAATTTCCTGTATAAGAAAAAAACTTGCCTGCGCAACAGCAGGATTATTTGGATGAGCATCAATGATATTCTGCAATGCTCTTATGTAGAGTTCATCTTTATTATTCATTACCCCATATTGCTTTACAAAACTCAGCCGTTGTATATCCGCATCAATCAATGCATCAGGTTTTGCGTCAGCAATATGAAAGTTTAAAAGCTTTTGATAAATGAGCAATGCATAATAATGAAGAGAAGAAGAATCTTTATTTATGAATTTGTGAGATGCAAATTCTTTTGCAGGAGCTAAAGCTTTCTCATCTTTAATTTCAAAAGCGTATGCAGGCTTTGTAATATCACGTTCATCATTTTTAAAATAATCCAGGGCACGGTGGGCTAACAGGTCGTATAAAGTTGGGCGGAGATAGCGAACATTACCTTTAATAATAATCGCTTCAAGCGGCTCCAGTTTTGTTTGCTGCAGAAGCTTTTCTTCTTTAATTGAAGAGAGATATAGCGCACCAATTTTTTTATGAAGATCTTGCAACCCCCATGTAAGGACATCGTCTTTTTTAAAATCAACTGTCTGTGTTCTGTTATACAATTTATACCTGTTCTGTTGCAGGAAGTTCCAGTACATTTCTGCAAGGATGCTGTTCAGTATAGATCTTGCTGGTTCTTTGGCAGATTGAATTTCCTTTTCAACAAGCGCAATACTTTTTACGTTTGCATTTTCTTCCAGGTTCCTGTTTAGCGTTATGCGGAAGAGAAGAGCTTTAATAATTTGAGGATCATTATTATCTTTTTTAGCCGTTTCATAGATCTTTACACTTTCATCCAGCGCAGATTTTGTTAGTCCTTTCTTTATCAGTTCATCGACCTGTTTCCATTGTTTGGCATAATCATTTGCCTGCGCAAACAAATTTGTTTGCAAAAAAGAAAGGAGAACAATAAAGAGAAGTGTGTATTTTTTATAATTCATAATATCCATTTAATAAGAACAAAAAAGATCAGCATAATACTCCTGCATACTTATGTCTGCTTATGATGCAAAATAGTTGTAATTGCATACAAATTAAAAGTGCGTTACTTTTTTATAGGATGGGTTTAACATAATTAAGTAATTGCCGGGAAAACCTCACCGGATCTACAGAGCTCCTTTCCTGCATTATCCTCATTCACCCGGCAGTATTTTTTCTTTGTTAATAAAAATAAAATTCTGAAAGACCTATTGAACTTCTAAATAAACAATTTGTCTACTATGTATGATTAGATTTTTATTTTTTAAACTTAAACATGCGTAAGCACAACTCGTGAAAACATTAATTTCATTTTTTGTAAGCACCCTTTTTGTAGTATCAGGGTTTGCTCAATATGGACAACAACGCCAATACAATCAATATGGTCAAACTGTGACCATCAATTTTAATGGCAATGGTAATGCAAATAGCGGCTACCAGGTGATAATGGATGGAACTACCTATTCTTCCAGAACTAATAACAATGGTACATGGAATCGTAACACCAGTAACAGGTATGGTAATGATGATATTACTATTAATAATATTCAGCCGGGCCAACACTCTATACAAGTGTACAGGATAGGAAACAATAACAGGGGTAACGGAAATAACAGGAATTATGGAGGCGCATCCTCACCGGTTTATTCTTCAACATTTAATTTAAGACAGGGATATGATGTTATGCTTGATATAAAAAATAATGGCAAGGTGCAGTTTTCTGAACAACGTAGTAATAATGGCAATGGACAAAATAGAAGAGGTGGAAGAGATGATGTTAATGATGACAGGAGAAATGGTGGAAATAATAATGGCGGTTACAACAATGGAGGATATAATAACGGGGGATATAGAGCGCCAATGGCAGATTATCAATTTAGCCAGATATACCAGGATGCAAAAGGCAAATGGTTTCAGGCAAATAAAGTTACTGCAATAAAAAATGCGTTTAATAACACAGTGAGTTATTTTTCAACTTATCAAATAACACAATTATTACAATTGATAACATCAGAGAGTAACAGGCTTGAATTAGCAAAACTATCTTACCGTGTGGTATCAGACCCAACAAACTTTACACAGGTATATAGTTTGTTCAGCAGCCAAAGCAGCAGGAATGATCTCGACAGGTATGTAAGAGGAAATCGGTTTTAATAAGTTTCAATACCAAATAAAAAAGCTCTTCATTTACGAAGAGCTTTTTTATTTTTCTAAAAATTTTTTTATTGATTCATTACAGCCGCCATTGTTTTACCAATATCCGCAGGGCTTGCCACAACATGAATTCCGCATTCAGCTAATATTTTCATTTTAGCGGCTGCAGTGTCATCAGCGCCGCCAACAATTGCTCCTGCATGCCCCATACGGCGGCCGGGAGGTGCAGTTTGCCCGGCAATGAAACCAACTACAGGTTTTTTAGTTTTACCAAGAGATGCAGCAACCTCGTTGTATTCTTTTATCCAGTATGCAGCTTCGGCTTCCATACCGCCACCAATTTCACCGATCATTACTATGCCATCTGTTTCAGGATCATTCATAAACAATTCAACAGCCTCCCTGGTAGTTGTACCAATTATCGGGTCGCCACCAATGCCAATAGCAGTTGATATTCCCAGGCCTGCTTTTGCCACCTGGTCAGCAGCTTCATAAGTTAATGTTCCTGATTTTGAAACGATCCCTATTCTTCCTTTTATAAAAATAAAGCCCGGCATAATGCCCACTTTACATTCATCAGCGGTGATAACGCCGGGGCAATTGGGCCCTATTAATCTTGTTTCTTTATCTGCTAAAAAATTTTTCACTTTAACCATATCCTGTACAGGAATACCTTCTGTGATGCAAACCACCAAAGCAATTCCGGCATCGGCTGCCTCCATAATTGCATCCGCAGCAAATGCCGGCGGAACAAATATGATACTTACATCAGCGCCTGTATTTTTTACGGCATCAGCAACAGTATTAAATACAGGTTTATTTAAATGAGTTGAGCCACCTTTGTTTGGAGTAACGCCACCTACTACGTCGGTTCCATATTCTATCATTTGCGTTGCATGAAAGGTTCCCTCCGTTCCGGTAAAGCCCTGCACTAAAATTTTGGAATTCTTATTAACTAATACTGACATGCTGTAACTTAAATGTGAATTGAATAGAGAAGGCCAAAAATAGTAAAATCAGGAGCAATAAATGAAATAACCCTGATATGACATAAAAAATTTGGCAGCGAAAATGCCTGAGAGTATCTTTGCCGTCCTTTAAACAAAACGCCGCGTTGGTCAAGGGGTTAAGACGCCTCCCTTTCACGGAGGAATCACGGGTTCGAATCCCGTACGTGGTACAAAGGCAAAACCTCTTAAAAAATAAGAGGTTTTTTTTATGATACACCCGCTAAAATATACGGAATAGAAATATAGTCCTGATATTATTAGGTTTCAAATTAATTATGCATATTTGTTCTCCCAAGTCCATGCTAACAACCTATTGAACCTGTGTAGGTTCAGAAATCCCTCAGAAGACAAGTTTTTATTTACTCATTTAAAAAACATTTGTATGCAACAAACAAAAAAATTGCTGCTCATTATTGCGATTATTTTAATCTCAGCAGTAAGTGTTTCAGCACAAAACGTTCATTTTATTGGAAGTCCAAGTATTTCTGATAACGGAACTACACTTTCATTTTGTGCTAAATTAGCCGGACTTGGGAATAATCAACTTGTAACTGTTGTTTTAAACACAACTGCTACTATTACTACGGAGTGTACCAACCCTGGTGGTAATGTTGCACCGGGACAAACAAAAACCTCAACTCTTACCAAGTCAGGCGATTTTATGTCAGACAAAAATGGTACTGTAACTTTCTGCCTTACAACGGAAGTTCCTGCACCGGGAAAATGCCCTAATGGACAATGGACAGGTACTGTTACCGAGGTGTCGTTCGCTAACTCATCTGTTTCACTAAATGGTAAAACAGTTAGGTAGTAATACTTAATTTTAATGTTGGGCGAAGTACAGGAATATCCGGTCTTCGCCCAATTATTTTTTAAGCCATTTATGGATGCAGAGACTTTTTATGATATTAATTCTTTCAGGCATCAATTTAGAATTGATGGGACAGGATATTTCTGTAAAGAGTATTAATGCAAACATTAGTATCACATGGAATAATTCATTTACAGCTGTTACTTCAATAAACATTCAGCGGTCATCTGACAGCAATAAAAATTTTATTACTATTGGTAAAGTACCTGTTGTAAAAAAAGGAGAAAATAATTTTATAGATAATAGGGCCCCTGCAGGAAAAGTTTTTTATCGCTTATTTATTTCTTTTGCAGGCGGCGGATATTTGTTTACCCCCTCTTATTCATTACAGAAAGAAAATGCAGTGAGTCATTCAAAGAAGGATACGGTTAACACTCCTGTCAAAAATATTATCGAAGATTCTATTGTTGCACATAAAACGGATCCTGCATCCAATGTAAAGCAATTAAAAGAGGTTAAGATAATAACGAAAGCGCAACTGGTGGAACAGGATATTGATAAACTTATTTACCATGTAGAGGCGGACCCGGAAAGTAAGAGCATGTCGGCACTGGATATGATGCGAAAAATACCATTAATAATTATTGATGCTGATGATAACATACAGGTAAATGGCAGCACTAATTTTCTTGTATTGGTAAATGGAAAAAGATCTTCTTTATTTGCCCGATCGCCAAAAGATGTATTTAAAAGCATGCCTGCAAAGGCTATCAGCAATATAGAGATCATTACCAATCCATCATCAAGGTATGAGGCCGAGGGTGTGGGCGGAATAATAAATGTTATCACTAATAAGAAAATGGTTAATGGATATAATGGATCAGCTAATATAATAGCAGGGAGCCCTAAAAGCTTTTCTACAAGTGCCAATTTAACTGTAAAGACAAAAAGGATTGGCTTTTCAGGCTACTTCGGAAGTAACGATCTGCTTAGCAGGACCAGCAGTAATTTTTTAAGAGAAAATATTAACCAGAAAAATACACTGAAACAGGTTGGTGAAAGCCAGGCCAATAATTTATCAAGGTATTTTGGAACAGAGTTTAGCTATGAATTGGATTCGCTTAATCTTATTACAGCAAATTATAGTTACAATATAAGTAAGGGCAATAATAATTTCAGGCAGCTGGTGAAATTGTTTAATGCAGCCGGAAATATTAATGAAGAATATATATATGCAAACAGTACCGAAACAAGATGGAATGGTAATGACTTTGGAATTGATTACCAGCGAAATTTTAAAAAGAATACTGAACAACTGCTCACCTTATCTTACCAGCTAAATAACAGCATAAATAAAAATCCTTCCTATTATACCCGGCAAAAAGCAAACAATATACAATCAAACTATTCTGATAATAATGATCATTATACTGAGCATACGGCACAGGCAGATTATTTATCCTCATCCAAACAACAAACACTTGAGGCTGGAGTTAAATCCATCTTTCGTATCAATAAAAGTGATTACGCATACAAAACACAATTACCAGGTTCATCTCTGTATATTTTGGATTCTTCTCAAAGCAATAAATTTGATTATCGCCAGTCTATCCTTGCCGGGTATGCTTCAATTACTTTAAAGAGAAAATCATTTGGATTAAAAGCCGGGGTACGTGTTGAGGAAACAGAAGTTATTGCAAAATTCAGATCAACCCGAAGTATTGCTACACAGAGTTACTTAAATCTTATCCCTAACATTACCCTTTCTCAAAAATTAAAAGGGCCGGGTGTTATTAAACTATCCTATACCCAACGCATAGAGCGTCCTGGTTTGTATTTTTTAAATCCTTTTGTTGATGTAAGCGATCCTAAAAACATCAGTTATGGCAATCCTAAAATTCACGCTGCTATCAGTAATGTTCTCCATCTTACCTACAATACTTTCATTAGCGGCTCATCAGTTAACCTTAGTCTCTTTCATAATTTTACTAATAACTCCATACAAAGATTTACAAAGCTTGGCGCAGATAGTATAGCACGAACAACGTATGACAATATAGGTAAGAGCCAGTCCACCGGTATTTCTATAAATGGAATGACAACTTTGTTTGAAAAGTTAAGCCTGAATATTAACAGCACTGTTACCTATGTAAAGTTTACGGGTTTGATAAATGACAGCATTCAAAATAATGCTGGGTTTGTATTTAATGTATTTGGATATGGCAGCTACCGTTTTAATAAAGGCTGGCGTGCAAGCGGCAATGTAGGATATAGCTCTCCTAATATATTATTGCAGGGAAAAGCATCAGGCTATATATGGAACAGTATGTCGGTACAGAAGGATATTCTTCAGGATAATCACGCCAGCATTACTTTATCCGTAACAAGTCCCTTCAAAAAATACAGGCGCTTTTTTACTGAAGTGAATGATCCGGAATTTTACCTGAGGCAGGAAGCCTTTTTTATTGTTCGCAGATTTACTGTCTCGTACAATTATCGTTTTGGAAAATTAGAAGATGATATTACCCGAAAAAAACGCGGTATTAAAAATGATGACCTTAAAACCGGGGAGTCGCAGGGAGGAATAAATTAGGTAAAAAAAATCCCGTCGGCAGGCGGGATCAACAATTGTTGCGTACTGGTTATTTATCAGCTGTATCAAACTTTTTAAAGATCGATCTTACATTTTTCTGAACTTCTTTGCTACTGAATTGATTACTGCTTAATTCATCAGTTGTCCAGCCCTGCCAAATAGTTTTATCAGTTTTCGCATCGATCATGCTGATAGAAACAGTTCCTTCCTTTACGGGTGTAGTATAACTATCATATCCCAAAAATTGAGAAGGATAATACAGTGTTCCATATCTACGTGTATAAGGATTGTAATAAACCCTGGAATAGGGTTGGCTATACACAGGCTCGTTTTGCTCCTTTACACTTCTTTCTACCAACAGATCATAGCTTAACAACATGTCAGGATTATGTTTCACTTCCCTGAACCCATTCTTCTGTAATTCATCATTAACAATAGATTTTAGATTTTGTTCAGCTATCTCATTTTTAATCTTATCCTTGTTTTCCTTATCTATCCAGGTATAAGTTTTGTAATTTTTAAGATTTGCCGACGCATCTTTTTCTATATGAGCAGAAGTTCCGCAACTATTTAGCAACATTGCCCCAACAGCTAAAACCAGCACATAAAAACTTTTGAAACGTAACATATTTTCTCCTTTTTTTAGACTTTATATACGACAAATATTATGCTATGTATAAAGTAGAATTGTGAAAGTTTAGTGAAAGGAATCAGCATCTTTTTATGTATGAAGAATTTGGTCTTTTTATTAGAATCCAGATTCAAATTCTCTTCGTAGTTTGTGAAAAATTTTAACAATCACACCTACCTTGCCAATTACTGAAGTCTTCTGAATTTTCTGAAAGAGAGGCTTTTGAAAACCTAAATAATATATATGAAGTATAATGATGCGACATATGAAGAAATAGAATTAGTGATGAATAAAGCTTGGATTGCTTTTCATCAATACAGGAAATTATCGCTGAAACAACGGGCAGATTTTATGAGAACAATTGCCGTTGAGCTGGAAAATTGTGGCGATGAATTGATTCATACAGCAATGAGAGAGACCAATTTGCCAGAAGCAAGATTGAGGAATGAAAGGGCACGTACTATTTTTCAACTAAACAGTTATGCAGCGGCCTGTGAAGAGGGTACATGGCTGGACGCAAGAATAGATACTGCCAATCCTGGTAAAACTCCACCAAAACCTGACCTGAGAAAAATGTTGGTGCCATTAGGGCCTGTTGTTGTTTTTGGTGCAAGTAATTTCCCTTTTGCATATTCAACGGCAGGTGGAGATACGGCCTGTGCATTTGCTGCAGGTTGCCCGGTTATCATCAAAGCACATCCTGCTCATGCTGAAACGTCAGATACAGTAGCAAAAGCAATCTTAAAAGCTGCAGAAAAATGTAAAATGCCTGGTGGAATATTCGCCCACATTCATGGAGCATCGGTGGAAACCGGTAAAGCATTGGTTACGCATCCGCATACAAAAGCGGTTGGATTTACAGGCTCATTTTTAGGGGGGAAACAATTATTCGATTGGGGCAATCAACGCAAAGAACCTATTCCTGTTTTTGCAGAGATGGGAAGCATTAATCCTGTTTTTTTATTGCCGGAAAAATTAAAAGAGTCTGCAACTGATATTGCAAAAATGTATGCAGGTTCTATCACTCTCGGTGCAGGACAGTTTTGTACCAATCCCGGTTTGATCATCGGTATTGAGAGTGAAGACTTACAAAATTTCATAACAAACCTCGGCGAAGAAATAAAACATATTGCCCCGGCAGCAATGCTGCATGCGGGTATATCAAAATTGTTTTATGACAATAGAACGAAAGCATTGGCACAGCAGAACGTAACTATTGTTGCTGTTAGTGATACCTCTGCAAAAGAAAACCAGGGAATACCAACCATTGCATCAGCAACAGGGCAGGCGTTTTTAAATAACCCTGTATTGCACCAGGAAGTATTCGGTCCCTATTCTATTGTGATACGCTGCAAAGACAAAAATGAAATGACTGAAGTGGCTAAAAATCTTGAAGGCCAGTTAACCTCTACATTAATGGCAACGGAAAATGATATACGCAGCAACGATGAACTTGTAGAAGCTGTAAAAAATATCTGCGGAAGATTTATTTTAAATGGCGTACCAACAGGTGTTGAGGTTAGTTTAAGCATGCAGCATGGCGGACCATTTCCTGCAACCACTGACAGCCGGTTTACTTCTGTTGGAGCAGATGGGATTAAACGTTTTGCCAGGCCCATCTGTTTTCAAAACTGGAGCAATAATTTACTGCCTGATGAACTGAAGAATGAAAATTCAGCAGGTATATGGCGAACAATAAATAATGAGTTAACAAAAAAAAATGTATGAAAAAATTCTGCTTGTTTATTATTTATATTGGCCTCTCTCTTTCTGTTTTGCAGGCACAGCAAAAAAACTGGGAACTTAACCCTGCCATTGCAAACATCCTGAACGAAATAAAAGATTTCACTGATAATGCATTCAAATCAGACAGCATAAAAAATCATCCCCTGGGTTCTTTTAAAGAAGAAGATTTTTTACGCAGTTATAATTTTTATAATGCGCTTGATACAAAATTAAATCTTTTAGACAGCGACTCTTTATCCTTTGATGACAAGATAAACCTTGCATTATTACATTACATTATCAATGATGAGTTATCTCAATACAGGTATAAAACATATCTTAACCCAATACTGGCTGATGAGGGCTTTCATACAGCATTGGCCGCAAGAGGAAATACTATTTTAGATTCTAAAAAAGATGCAGCCGACTATATCAAAGTTCTTAAAGATATACCGCGGTATGTTGATGAGGAAATTGATCTTATGCGTGAAGGTTTGAGGATAGGTATTAACCAGCCAAAAATTATTGTTGAAAGTTTTGGAGCTACCTATTCACAGCATATTGTAGACGATGCTGAAAAATCTGTATTCTGGAAACCTTTTGTAAAAAAGCCTTATGCTATAAATGAAAATGATTGGCAACTGCTGCAGGCCGATGCAAAAAGAGCAATTCAGCAGGATGTGATTTCAAGTTATAAAAAGATCAAATTTTTTTTTGAAGGTGAATACCGGGATAAGACCCGTATTAGTTTAGGCGCTTCAGATATGCTAAACGGCAGAGCTTTTTATGAGGACAGGGTAAAGTTTTATACTACCACCAATCTATCCTCAGATGATATATATCAAACAGGCTTAAAAGAAGTAGCAAGAATTAAAAATGAAATGGATAAGGTTTTACAACAGGTAAATTTTAAAGGAACCTTTAAACAGTTTATCGCAACCTTACGAACAGATCCAAAATTTTATGTAACATCGGCAGAACAATTATTAAAAGAAGCATCTTATATAGCAAAAAAATCAGATGGCATGCTGCCTTCTCTTTTCGGAAAACTTCCCCGGCAACCATACGGTGTTAAGCCTGTGCCGGAATATCTTGCCCCGGTTTATACAGCCGGCCGTTATTCAGGGGCGCCGGTTAATAGTAAAAATGCTGGCGAATACTGGGTGAATACGTATAATTTAAAAAGCAGAACACTGTATACTTTAGAAGCCTTAACACTTCATGAAGCTGTGCCTGGGCATCACTTACAAATTGCTTTAACGCAGGAATCAGACCTGCCCGAGTTTAGAAAAAATTTATATATAAATGCATTTGGTGAGGGATGGGGTTTGTATGCTGAATATCTCGGTCATGAAATGGGTTTTTACAATGATCCCTATAGTTTATTTGGAAGATTAACGTACGAAATGTGGCGTGCCTGCCGGCTTGTAATTGATGTAGGCATTCATACAAAAGGCTGGACGAGAGAACAGGCAGTTAGTTACCTGGCCGATCATACCGCTTTATCTCTGCACGAAGTAAACACTGAGATTAACAGGTATATATCATGGCCCGGGCAGGCATTAGCTTACAAAATGGGGGAAATAAAAATAAAAGAAATGCGCAGCAAAGCAGAAGATGCTTTAAAAGAAAATTTTGATGTGCGTTCTTTCCACGATATGGTACTTTCTAACGGAACAGTTACATTATCCATTCTTGAAAAAATGACTGACAGGTATATTAAGGAGCAACAGGAAAAACAGAAAAAATAAATATTCAGGAAGAATGGGGATTACAGAATGAAAAATATTACAATAATTGGTGGTGGTATTATCGGGTTAAACTGTGCGTATTATTTGCAGAAGGAAGGTTATGCAGTTACCGTAATAGAAAGAGGCGATATCACGAACGGCTGTTCATTTGGAAACATGGGGTATTTTTCTCCAAGCCATTTTATTCCATTGGCATCACCGGGAATAATTGCAGAAGGGTTTAGATATATGCTTCGCAGCAGCAGCCCGTTTTACATCAAACCACGACTCAGCCTGTCTCTTATGCAATGGGCTTATCATTTCTTTCAGAATAGTAATGCAGCTACAGTTACAAAGCATGCCCCGCATCTTAATAATATTTTGCAGCTAAGCAGGCATTTGATAAATGATATAAGAGATGATATCGGCGATACTTTTTTAATGGAAGAAAAAGGCTGCCTGATGATGTGCAGGGAACAAAAAGCATTGGATCATGAATTTCACCTGGCAGATGATGCAGAAAAATTTGGTTTGAAAGTGCAGCGTTTAAATAAACATCAGGTGCAGGCATTAGAGCCGGGTATTGAATTAAATGTAACGGGTGCAGTTCTTTTTAAAGATGATTGCCATATAAATCCCGGGAAGTTTATGGGCGTATTAAAGAATTACCTGGAAAATAAAGGCGTGCAGTTTTTATTGAATACAACTGTAACCGGCTTTGAGAAAAATAATAATAAAGTTTGCGCAGTAATCACTGACAAAGGGAAAATTGAATGTGATGAATTGGTTGTAGCAACAGGGAGTTGGCTGCCGGCTGTTGCAAAAATGATGGGAATAAAATTATTATTGCAGCCTGGCAAAGGATATAGTTATACGTATGGGCATGTTGAGAAAAATATCAGCTATCCTGCAATTTTAATTGAAGGCAGATGCGCTATGACGCCCTGGGGGCAACAGTTACGGATTGGCGGCACCATGGAAATTAGCGGTATCAATGAAAGGATATTGCCAAAAAGGATGAAAGGGATTTATGATTCCGTAAAAAACTTTTACCCCGGTTTACAAATTGATCTTCCTCCAACTGATAAAATATGGCATGGCTTACGGCCTGTTACCCCGGATGGATTGCCCTACATCGGCAGGGCAAAAAATATTGAGAATGTAGTTATTGCAGGCGGTCATGCAATGGTGGGTGTGTCACTGGCGCCCGGCACAGGTAAACTCGTTAGTGAAATC
Organism: Chitinophagaceae bacterium; assembly: GCA_028288585.1. Classification (GTDB taxonomy): domain Bacteria; phylum Bacteroidota; class Bacteroidia; order Chitinophagales; family Chitinophagaceae; genus Ginsengibacter. The sequence continues at coordinate 12,556 of JAQBNL010000081.1, forward strand.
ATTAATAGAAAAAATACTGCTATCGATACCAGTGCATTCAGGCTTGAAAGATTTTGATCCACAACAGGGTAAGAGCATCTGCATTACCTTTGAATAAATCACAACCAAATGAGTAAGCGAATAGCCATTATCGGCGGCGGAAATCTTGGCTCTGCCATTGCCGAAGGATTATTGAAAAGCAAATTCAATAAAGCATCTGAAATTATTGTTACCAAACGCAACACAGCAACCTTACAATCTTTAAAAGAAAAAGGAATTGAAATAACGGATAATAACAGTGAGGCTGTGCGAAAAAGTAATGTGATAATACTGGCAGTAAAACCTTTCCAGGTTGCCGAAGTACTTAACGGGATTAAAAACGATCTTGATACCGATAAAATTTTTATATCAGTAGTAACCGGTGTATTGATAAGTGATATGCAGGAGATCATCCAGCAAACGCTTCCTTTATTTCGTGCCATGCCAAATACAGCAATCGCCATACAGCAAAGCATGACGTGTGTTTGCAGCAGCAATGCAGCGCAGGAAAATATAAAATATGTAAACGAGCTTTTTAAAAATCTTGGTGAAGTGGTTACTATTGATGAGAAGCTTATGGAAGCCGCAACTGTATTAGGCGCATGCGGCATTGCATACGCTTTACGTTTTATCAGGGCTAATATACAGGGCGGAATTGAAATTGGTTTTGATGCTAAAACAGCAAGCATTATTGCAGCACAAACCATTAAGGGATCAGCAGAGCTGCTTATTCAAACAGGTAATCATCCTGAGCAGGAGATTGATAAAGTAACTACTCCCAAAGGCTGTACCATAGCAGGTTTAAATGAAATGGAGCACCGCGGATTCAGCTCTTCATTGATACGGGGTGTGGTGGTGAGTTATAAAAAAATAGCAAAGGATTGACCGGGATGTAAATGATTTTCCGAAATGATAGACACTAAAGGTTTCAAGGTCTAAAATCATGTCAATCCAATTTCATAATGCCTTTCCGGAATTTCAACATTTGCAAAACCTTTACTGATTAGCCTTTGCTGGAAATCCAGTTGTACATTATACTCACCATGCACTAAAAATAATTTCTTTACCTGTTTGGGATCCTGGCAGGAAAGCCATTGAGAAAGATCATTGTAATCTCCATGCGCACTCATGCTTCGTATCTCTGCAATTTCTGCATTTACTTCGTGGGGGGTGCCAAAAATATTTACTTCTTTAGGATGTAGTTTTAATCTTCCGCCTAACGAATTTGGTTCACAGTAACCTGTAAATAAAATGGTGTTACGGCTGTTCTCTATATTATTACTTATGTGATGTTTAACTCTTCCTGCTTCTGCCATGCCGCTTGCTGAAATAATAACCAGTGGATCTTTGCTGTAGTTAAGCATTTTACTCTCATCAACGGTCTTAGTAAATTTTAACCCTTTAAAATTAAACGGGTCTTTATCCGTTTCCAATAGTTTCTGTATTGTCTTATTAAAATATTGTGGGTAGCTTTTGATAACCTGGGTAGCTTCGCTACTTAACGGGCTATCTACAATGTAAGTAAGATCAGGTAAACGGTTCTCAGATTCTAACTGATTTAAGGCAAATAATATTTCCTGTGTGCGGCCAACACTAAATGCCGGAATAATAAGTTTACCTTTTTTTTGAAGACATGTTTTAATGATCCATTCAAGTAATAGATCAGTAGTTCCTGTTACCTGTTCATGTAAACTGTTTCCATAAGTTGATTCCAATAAAATATAATCAGCCTGGGGAAAATCTGCAGGAGATTTTAAGATAACATCCCTGTATCTTCCTACATCTCCTGAAAATGTAATCCGTGTTTCTTTTCCATTCTCTTTAACTTTTAAATGTACAGTTGCACTCCCTATTATATGCCCGGCATCTTTATACATAACCTGTACATTTTCATCAACTGCAAACCATTGATCGTACTGCTGTGGTACAAAAAGTTCAATTGCTTTTAAAGCATCTTCAGTTGTGTACAAGGGTAACAGGTAAGGTTTTCCTTCAGCAGCCCTGCGTTTATTTACAAATTTAAGATCGTTCTCCTGTATGCCTGCACTGTCCTGCATTAATATGGCTGCAAGATCTTTAGTGGCATCCGTTGAAAATATCTTCCCGTTAAATCCATCTTTAACAAGCTTTGGAATTAATCCGCAATGATCAATATGTGCATGGGATAAAATGAGATAGTCAATTGTTGCAGCATCAAATCCAAAGTCACGATTTAAACCTTCCGTTTCTTTCCCCATGCCCTGGAACATTCCGCAATCGAGTAAATATTTTTTTCCGTTGGATAAGGTAAGCAAATGTTTGGAACCTGTTACCGTTCTGGCTGCACCGTGAAAAGCAATTTTCATAAATAGAATTTTATAATAGGAAATGAAGGTAACAACTAAAGATTCTTCAGTTTGTTTTTACTTTGAATGACCATGTGAATAAAAACTCTGCAATAAGCTCTCCATTTTTATTTGTTCCTGTAGATTTTATTGTAATACTTTTTGATCCTTTTGATGCAATCGCATCCTCTATTGTATTACGGATTTGGCCGCCGCCTTCACAAACAAAATAAGTTTTAGCAGTTGCTTTTTTAAAATAGGATGCTTCCATATTTGTTATCAGCATTGAGATAGCAGGCATTCGTTTGTAAACATTCATCATTCCCAATACGCCGGTACTCATTTCTGCAGCCATTGCAAGTGATGCAAAATAGGTTGACTTAAATGGATTTTGTGTGAGCCATTTGTAGGGTACGCTTACAATAGATTTTTCTTCATCAATTTCTTTAATTCTTACTCCTGAAAAAAATGCGGCAGGTAATTTCCAAAACAAAAACATCCTGAATTTTACAGGACGCTTTATCATTTTTATAAATTTTTGGGTTGAGGCATTCATTATAACATAAGAATTTAAATAACCTGGTTCTTTAAAAGATCTTCAAAAACATCTCTTTGCCTTATCAGTTTTGCCTTCCCATTTTCCACCAGTACTTCCGCAGGTTTTAATCTTGAATTATAGTTGGATGACATTTGAAATCCATAAGCGCCTGCATTATAAAAAACAAGATAATCCCCTTCTCTCACTTCATTCAGTTTCCGGTCCCACGCAAAAGTATCTGTTTCACAAATATTGCCAACAACTGAATATATTTTTTCTTCTCCATTTGGATTGCTGATATTTTCTATCCGGTGATAAGCATCATAAAACATGGGGCGAATAAGATGATTGAAACCACTATCAACACCGGCAAAGGTTGTGTCGCCACTTTCTTTTATCACATTTACTTTCGTTATAAAATAGCCACATTCACTTACTAAAAATTTACCGGGCTCAAACCACACCTGCAAATGCTTTCCCCCCGGGTTTGGATGCGAAGCAAACAATTCATTTACTTTTTGAGCAAGTAAATTGATATCAGTTTCTGTATCGCCTTTTTTGTATGGCACTTTAAAACCACCACCAAGATCAATAACTTCCAGTTCTTTAAATTTTGGAATAATATCAAACAGCACTTCAATTCCTTTTACAAAAACATCTACATCTTCTATTTCACTTCCTGTGTGAATATGCAGATCGTTGATGTGAATGTTATATTTTTCAACAAGAGAAATTATTTTATCTGCCTGGTCTACCGGGATTCCGAATTTGCTTTTTGCATGTCCTGTAGAAATTTTTAAATGGCCACCTGCCATTATGTTTGGTCTTAACCTGATACCTACAGGATAACTGTGCCCATATTTTTTTCCAAATTTCTCAAGATTAGAAAGGCTGTCGATATTAATGATAACACCAAGGTCTTTCGCTTCTTCAATTTCACTAAATGCGATACCGTTGGAAGTATATAAAATTCTTTCAGGAGAAAAGCCAGCATGCAATGCCAGCTTCACTTCATTTATAGAGCTGCAGTCAACATTGGCACCAAGCGATTTAATATACTGCAGAATATTAATGTTGGTTAATGCCTTACACGCATAAAAAAAAACAGTGTCAGTATTTTTAAATGCTGTAGTAAGCTTGTTGTATTGCTCTTTTATTTTATCAGCATCATACACATAAAGGGGAGTGCCAAATTCATCAGCAATATTTGCCAGCTCTGTATTTGATAAAATTTTTGACATAGGGCGAATTTACAGTAATTCAATGTACGGTTTTACGAAGTGAGATGTACGATGTAAAATTTATAGTATGAAAGGGCAATTGTTTATTGCAGATTGTCTATTGGCTCTTCGGTTTCGGTAACAGGTTCTTCCTGTTTTTCTTCAGCAGATTCTTCTTCATTATTAATTTTAGTGGCTTCTACCAGCTCTTCCATCAGTACTTCCTTTATTTTAGGAAGATCTTCAGGACTGTTGATGCCGAAATAATCCATAAAAGATTTTGAGGTTGTATAGATGAGCGGCTTGCCAACAGCATCCTCATTTCTGCCCGCGATGATAACCAGTTCTTTTTCCAATAATTTCTGTACGGCATAATCGCAATTCACACCGCGGATATTCTCGATCTCACTTTTGGTGATAGGCTGCTTGTAAGCAATGATGGATAAAGTTTCCAGTGATGCAGTAGATAATTTTTTTAAATATTTATCAGCATTAAGCTGTGCGATGGTTTTATGGTATTCTTTTTTAGTTAGAAATTGCCAGCCGCCACCGCTTTCTTTCATTTCAAAAGCATAAAATTCTGAATCATATTTTTCACGGATAGCTTCTATGGCAGATTCTACCTGGTCAAGTGTTGCCTTATCTTCAATAAATCCCAAAGCATTGTTTATGAGATCCACTAATTCCAAAGTGCTCAATGGTTTATCACTGGCAAAAATTAGTGCTTCAATATGTGGTATGATCTGAGAAAGTTCCATAAAGGTTATCCTTGTAATGCTGCAGCACCACTTACAATTTCAGTAAGCTCGGTTGTAATAGCAGCCTGTCTTGCACGGTTGTAACTTATTTTTAAAGCTTTTAATAATTCATTGGCATTTTCTGTTGCCTTATCCATCGCCGTCATCCGTGCGCCATGCTCACTTGCATTCGCATCCAATACTGCTTTGAATAATTGAGTGTTTAAAATCTTAGGCATTAATTCTTCTATCAATACATCTTTGTCAGGCTCAAAAATAAAATCCTGCTGCTTTTGTCCGTGTATCTTTTCGGTTTTAGGCACGGGTAAAAATTGCTCTGAAACAAATCTTTGTGTAGCGGCATTTTTAATTTCGCTGTATACTAATTCAACCGCATCACCCTGGCCTGAAGCAAATGCATCCATTGCAAATTTTGCGGCCCTTTGTACATTT
>JAQBNL010000082.1 GCA_028288585.1 Chitinophagaceae bacterium
TCTTCGCTAATTCAAGATCAATTTCTCTTTTATTGAGCGAAGATTGTGCCAATAGAGAGATCAAAGCGCCTTCCAGTTCACGTATATTATTTTGAATATTATAGGCAATGTATTTCACCACTTCACGAGGCATTTCTAACCCATCATTCCTCATTTTCTTATCAAGGATCTCGATCTTAGTATCGTAATCAGGTATTTGCAGGTCAGCGCTTAACCCCCAGCGGAAACGGCTTAATAATCTTTCCTGTACACCTTCCAGATCTTTAGGCGGCTTATCAGATGTTAATATTAACTGCTTACCGCTTTGGTGAAGATGATTGAAGATGGCAAAGAAAGCATCCTGCGATTTTTCTGCCCGGTTAAAGAATTGCACATCATCAATTATCAATACATCTATTAACTGGTAAAAATGTATAAAATCGTTTATTGCATTGTTGCGGCTATGGTCTACAAACTGGTTAATAAATTTCTCAGAGCTTACATATAATACAACCTTATTATTATGCAGCCTTTTTACCTCGTTGCCGATTGCCTGCGCAAGGTGTGTTTTGCCTAAACCAACACCGCCATAAATTACCAATGGGTTAAAAGAAGTGGAACCGGGCCTTTCTGCAACAGTTTTTCCGGCACGGCGGGCAACACGGTTACAATCGCCTTCAATATATGCATCAAATACATACACAGGATTTAGCTGCGCATCTATCTGCATTTTTCTGAGCCCCGGAATTACAAACGGGTTTTTAACAGGATTATTTATGACTAATGGAAAATCCATTTCGTTGTTTGAATAAGATTTATAACCATGACCGGGAACATCCATTGTTAGCGGCTTATTGTTACCATTACCGCTATCAACCATTATCCGGTATTCTAATCTTGCTTCTTTTCCTAATTCTCTTTTTAAAGTTTTTGCAAGAAGGTTTACATAATGCTCTTCAATATACTCATAAAAAAATTGACTTGGCACCTGGATGGTTAAAACTTTTTCTTTTAAGAGAACCGGTTTAATTGGTTCGAACCATGTTTTATAATGCTGCCACTCTACGATATCTTTTATAATATTGAGACAATTGTACCAAACTTTTTCGCAAGCTTTCTCCATTATTCCATTAGCCGTTTTAGTAGAGTTTAAAAGTCAGTTTCCGTAGAGTCAAAAAAAATCTTTCAAAAAATATTTTAAAAAAGAAAATTTTTGAGTGGACAGCGAATATCAAAATAATTTGTTGAAAAAAAAATTTTTTATTCTCTTGTTTTTTTACCTATAACTACAGTATGAGCTTTTGCCAAATTTTTATTTTTAAATTTGGAAAACTCAAAATCCAGTCTCCCCAAAACAATACCTGCCCACCCTACCTGGTTTACTATTACATCATTCCCAATTTTGTTTTTATATACCAGCGGATTATCAAAAAATGTATGCGTATGCCCGCCGATTATCAAATCAATATTTTCACTTTGTGCAGCCAATACCTCATCGCTTACTTTATTACCCTGGTATCTAAAACCTAAATGGCTTAAACAAATTATCATATCGCATTTCTCTTCATTTTTTAATTTTAAGGCAACCCTGTTTGCATTTTCAACCGGGTCAAGATATTTTGTATTGCCAAAAAGATTCTCCGCCACCAGCCCTTGTAATTCAATGCCAACACCAGTTACGCCAATTTTCAATTTACCTCTCTTAAAAGTTTTATACTCCTGGTATTTGTTGTTCATCGGGGTATTACTAAAATCATAATTACAAATCAATATGGGGAAATTGGCATGCTGTAATTGTAACGCTAAGTCATCAAGCCCTGCATCAAAATCATGATTGCCTATTGTAGCAGCATCATAATTCATAGCTGTCATTGCTTTTATTTCCGGCTCACCTTTGTATATATTAAAGAATGGGGTGCCCTGGAAAATATCTCCTGCATCAAGCAGTAATACATGCTCAGCTTCATTCCTTATTTCATTTATCAGTGATGCTCTTTGTGCCACACCACCCAAGCCCTGGTTCTTACTTCCATCCATCGGAAAAGGCTCTAACCTGCTGTGCACATCGTTGGTATGAAGGATGGTTAATTTTTTAATTTCATCAGGGGCGGCAAAGCCTGCTAAAACAGAGTTTGAGGTTAACAGCGCTCCTGCGGCAAGCGTACCCTGAGATATGAATTTTCTTCTACTCTGCATTGGTAACCCTGTTTTCAATTTTAGAAGAAATTTTAATTCCCTCCTTATCCGTCTTTGATAAATACCCTATAATTCCATCCCGGAAAATATACCCGTTATTTTGCTGCGGAATATTGCGCAGCATTGCTGCATCATCGCCTCCGTTAGCAACATAATCCGGTAAGGCAATTGTATAAATTGCATTGGTATCTAAGGGCACATTATTAATTTTTACATTAACAGCCTGTTTGTTTTTTATCTGCATGGTTAAACCCGAAACCGGCCATCCATCCCTTGAAGAAATATGGTTTAAAAAATTTTGTAACTGTTGGCCGGTTAATTTTAAAAGTACAATCACATTATCAAAGGGCGCCAGCTCAAAAACTTTTCCTCTTGTAATATTTCCGGCAGCAATGGATGGAAGCCTTATTCCTCCTGCATTTACCAAAGCAGCATCCACCTGCGTTTTATACGTTCTGCGTGCTGCATCCAGCATTATATCAGCCAGTAAATTTCCCAGGGCACCTTCAGGCTGGCCCCTTTCCATTGTTATTTCAGCTACAGCAATAACATCATTCATACTTTTATTTACACTATCTGCATAAGGCTTTATAAGAGCATTTAATTTTTCATCTGCTTTCTCTGTTTTTGAAATTGTATAATCATTGTATTGTACTGCCTGTGTTTTATAAGAAGTATTACAGGAAACAATTGCCAACGCTAAAGAAAATAATAAAAGAAAGGATTTTGTTTTTTGCATAAAAATAATCTGGGAAGAATTGGGAAGATACAATAACTATGTGCCAAAATAAATAAATTTAACCAGTGATTCAAATGTTTATTTATCCACCTTAAAGTAAATTTTTACTTTACCTTTAGCCATTAAACTTTTTAATAATGAGCTACGAATTAACCGGTAAACTGATTGCCAAATATGATACTGTACAGCGTACTGAAACTTTTAAAACAAGAGAATTTGTTGTAGAGAAATCTGAAGATATAAATGGAAGAACAATTACCAACTACATTAAGTTCCAGGCTTTACAGGATAAAACTAATATCGTTGATAAATTAAATATTGGTGATGACATAAAAGTTTATTTCAACATTAAGGGAAGCAAGTGGGAAAAGGATGGAAAGACGAATTACATTACCAACTTAGATGCGTGGAGAATTGAACAGATGCTTCAAACAAATACTGCTGCATCCGGCGAGGACGGGCACCTGGAGCCGCTTGACACTTTTTCTTCTGCTCCTTCAGATGCAGTAGATGATCTGCCATTTTAAACTTTAACCCATAAAAGGGTTTAAATAAAGATTTCAGGATAAAAACCTGGCTCTTAGATTATGCAACAAAAAATTTCTCTCAAACTCCTGCCCTCCGAAGCAGCTGATGAAGCTGTAATAAAAAAATTACTTGCAGTTTCTTCCGGTAAAAAAGAAAGTGAAATAAAAGGATTTCATACCCTTAAGCGATCCCTTGATGCAAGGGGAAAAACTATTTGGGTAAATCTTACGGTTAATGCCTTTATAAATGAGCCGTTTTATTCAAGAAAAATTCAGCAGTTTCATTTTCATGACGTTTCCAAAGCTGTAAAACGGATAATTATAATTGGCGCCGGGCCTGCAGGATTATTTGCAGCATTAAAATTAATAGAGCAAGGCATTAAGCCAATTATACTGGAAAGAGGTAAAGATGTAAGGGCACGCAGAAGAGACCTGGCGTTATTAAATAAAGAAGGCATCATTAACCCCGATAGTAATTATTGTTTTGGCGAAGGCGGTGCCGGAACATATAGTGATGGCAAGTTGTATACACGCAGCAATAAGCGTGGTGATATTGACAGGATCTTACACCTCTTTGTATATTTTGGGGCCGAAGAAAATATTTTATATGATGCACACCCGCATATCGGCACCAATAAACTACCACAGATCATTACTGCCATGCGTGAAAAAATTGTGGAATGCGGAGGTGAGTTTTTATTTGAAAAAAAAGTTACTGATCTTATTATTTCTAATGAAAAAATTAAAGCATTAAAAACCCCAGATGGTTTATTTGAAGCAGATGCTTATATTTTAGCTACCGGGCATTCGGCAAGAGATATTTTTACATTATTGCATAGCAAAAATATCTTACTACAGGCAAAACCATTTGCAATGGGTGTTCGCATTGAGCATCCTCAAAGTTTAATTGATAATATTCAATATCATTGTGCTATTCGGAACGAATTCTTACCTCCAGCTTCCTATGGCCTGGTAGACCAGGTAAATGATAAAGGAGTTTTTTCCTTTTGTATGTGCCCCGGTGGCATTATTGCACCTGCTGCTACCAATGATGGTGAACTGGTTGTTAATGGATGGAGCCCTTCTAAAAGAAATAATCCTTTTGCCAATAGTGGCATTGTTGTGCAGGTTGAGGTGGAAGACGCATTTAAGACAATGAACAATTGGCAATTGGCAATTGACAAAGATTCTCCCCTATTGCTGATGGAATTTCAAAAATTGATTGAACAAAAAGCTTATACTGCAGGCGGGGGAAAATTTGTTGCGCCTGCACAGCGTTTGGCTGATTTTGTAGAAAATAAAATTTCTTCTTCTTTACCTGGTTGCTCTTATTTACCCGGCATACATTCTGCAGAGATAAAAGATATTTTACCCCGCTTTATTTCTGAAAGATTGAACATAGCATTCAGATCATTTGGAAAAAAAATGCGGGGATATCTTACTAACGAAGCTATAATTGTGGCTACTGAAAGCAGAACATCGTCCCCGGTGCGTATACCGAGGGATAATGAAACACTGAATCATCCTCAAATAAAAAATTTATACCCGTGTGGTGAAGGCGCAGGCTATGCAGGTGGCATTGTAAGTGCTGCTATGGATGGAGAAAAAATTGCTGCGAAATTAGCTGAAGTGATGATTACCTGGCAAGCTTCTCAAAAAAATGGGACCAATAAAAAAATATAAATATTTTTATTAAACTTTCTTCAATATTTTTAATTATAAACCTGCTTCTTACATTAGCATATTATCTCACCAGCTGATTACTATTATGAATATTCTTGAGTTATCTAATCTAAAAAAATATTACGCTACACAAAAAGCTGTTGATGATATAAGTTTTACCATAGAGCAGGGAAGCATTTTTGGATTGTTGGGGCCTAATGGAGCCGGTAAAACAACTTTATTAAGAATGATAACAGGAATTTTTTATCCCGATAGCGGCAACATTACTTTCCAGGGGAAAAAATTTGATGCAGCTAATGATATTTATAAGATAGGTTATATGCCTGAGGAAAGAGGCCTGTATAAAAAAATGCGGATAGGCGAACAGGCATTATACCTGGCACAATTAAAGGGACTAAGCAGGCAGGATGCAATGAAAAAAATAAAAGAATGGTTTGTGAAGTTTGAAATGCAAAGCTGGTGGAATAAAAAAGTAGAAGATCTTAGCAAGGGCATGAGCCAGAAACTACAATTTGTTACTACCGTTTTACATGAACCTCCTTTATTAATATTAGATGAACCCTTCAGCGGTCTTGACCCTGTAAATAGTAACTTAATTAAAGATGAAATCTTTAATCTGGCAAAAAAAGGAACAACAATTATTTTCAGCACACACCGGATGGAGCAGGTAGAAGAAATTTGCGACCATATTGTATTGGTAAATAAAGGAAAGAAAATTTTAGATGGAAGTGTAAAGCAAATTAAACAGGATTGCAAAGAGAATTTATTCAGGATAGGATTTGAACAAATGCCTGCAACGTTTGATAGTACAGAGTTTGAAGTGATGTATGAAGAAAGTAATTCATTGGTGGTTAAAATTAAAGATGGATATAAGCCCGGGTCGGTCTTATACAATTTTTTAAAACAAAATGCCAGCATTATTTCATTCAACGAAATTTTGCCGTCATTGAATGACATATTTATTAAAAAAGTAAACGATACTGAAGCAACAAGACAGTTTCAAAAGGTATAAAAAGGTTCAAATCGTTTCATAGGTTCCAGGAGTTTAGGTATTAACTTTTTGAACCTCTTAAACCTTATGAACCTCTAAAACAATTAAACATACAACATGAGCAAGGTTTGGCTTATCATTAAAAGAGAATACCTAACAAGGGTAAGGAACAAAACATTTATACTTTCCACTATTCTTCTGCCTTTATTTTTTATCGGGTTTATTGCAGCCTCTACCTATTTATCAATTAAAGGTGAGAGTAAACATATTATAGCAGTAAATGATCAAAACGGCATCTTTAAAAATAGTTTTAAGAACGATAAGAGTATTAAATATGAATTTCCGGCTGATGTTACTGCAAATAATTTCAAAGAAAAAAACTATTCCGCGTTTTTAAATATTCCATTAAAATTTGATTCGCCGCAGGATTCCATAACATTGATATCGGATAAGGCATTAGGTTTTTCTACAGAAGATAAAGTAAGAGACCAGATCAATCTTGCCATTAAAAACCGTGCTTTTCTTGAAAAAAATATTGATAAAAAAATCCTGGATTCTATTAATGACCTGGATGCAGAAAAACTTTATAATTTCAGACCGGTAATAAAAAAAGGAAATACAACCCAGCAAGCTAATTCAGGCCTGGCCTATGGTATAGGCTTTGGGAGCGGCATTCTTATTTATATAACATTATTTATTTATGGCGCTGCTGTAATGCGTGGTGTAATGGAAGAAAAAATGAACCGGATTGCAGAAGTGATAATAAGCTCTGTAAAACCATTCCAGCTTATGGCAGGGAAAATAATTGGTATAGCTGCTGTGGGCCTTACACAATTATTGATATGGTTTGTTTTAATAGTTGCCTTGTCCTCGGTGTTATCGGGATTTTTATCAGCCGATACTTTACAGCATGCACAGAATGCCAACAGCGCAATGGGCTCATCAGCCAATAATACAGCAGCATTAGGTTTTTTAAGTGCAAAAAATACTTTGGCGCAGGCAAACTGGGCACTGATAATTCCCTGCTTTTTATTTTATTTTATCGGGGGATATTTATTTTACGCTGCACTGTTTGCGGCGGTAGGAAGTGTAGTGAATGAAGACCCGCAGGAAGCCCAGTCATTAATGCTTCCTATAACAATGCCTATCATTTTATCTTTTGTAATAATGACAACTGCCGCTGCAAAACCCGATACTCCTATTGCAGTATGGGCCAGTATAATCCCTTTTTCATCTCCTATTGTAATGATGGCAAGGATTCCATCCGGCGTTCCATTTTGGCAATTGGCGCTTTCGATGGTATCATTGGTTGCAGGATTTATTTTAACTACAATGCTTGCTGCTAAAATTTACCGGACCGGTATTTTATTATATGGTAAAAAGGTAACTTTTAAGGAAATGAGTAAGTGGCTTTTTAGAAAATCATAAACCACCATAGCCAATAAGCAATCTGCAACACGCAAGCATTACCAATTGCTTATTGTGTATTTGTATATTGCCTTTTTCTTTATAAATAGAAATTATCATGAAACAGTTGCAGTGGTTGTAGTAGTTTTTGAGCTGCTCCCAAAAATTGCTTTATTAGCTTCCTGCCTGATAAATTTCAATATTATTCCTGCTATTGCTAATCCGGCAATCAAAAAACTGCCAAGAAAAAATCCCAGCACACCATACATGGTTGCTGATTTAGTTTGAGAATCATAAGGCGGTTCCGGTTTATCCAGCACCTTAATAAGTGGTGTTGCCTTTTGTAATTTATAGGCTGCATTTTCCCTGTTGGCAACTGCCTGTACATACTGGCTATTCACCATTTGTTTTTCCGTAATAAGATTTTCAACAGGTACTTTAAACTCAAGTTTAGAAGTATTGGTAAACAGCGTTCGTTTGTCAATAGCAATTAATTGGTAATCTTTTGCATTAAGCACCCTCTTAAGCGAATCAACTTTATACTCGGCAAATTGATAATCACGCATTGCCTTCTCTCTTTTCAGATCAATATAAAAGTTAGATATTTTGTAAATAAATTCATAGCTGATTACTTTCACTAAATTTTCGCTTCTGCCGGTGTAAGTAAGCACAAGCATATTATTTTTATTGATAGAGGCTGTAAGTCCGCCTTGCAATACCCGGCCTCCCCATACAATTAATTGTTCCTGTGCGGGGGGAGGCTGAACCTTATCCTCCATCCAGCTCAGGTGATTATTTATATCCTCAACCAATAATGCAGCAATAGTTTTATTACCCATTGACGGAACCACTGTAGCTGCTACGGCTTCTCTTGTGGTACGGCTTTGCGCCAGTTCTACAATATTGATGGATGCATCATCACTAAAATTTTTTGAATCTGTACCCAATAAAACACTGAGGGCATTAGAGCTGCCGGTGTTTTCAGGAGAACTGGTTAAAGGAAAAACCGTGGCCCGTGAAGTAAAAGTTACCGGTGTTCTTTTAGCATAAAAGTATAACAGCAAGGCAACTATTAATCCTGCAGCCAGGATTATAAACCTGAACTTTTTTAAGCGTTTAAAAATAAGTCTTGTAAGATCGGCGGTGGTCACTTTGTATGTCTATTATAGTTTGTTATTACAGGTTCTTTATTAATATATAGGTTAAAACGGCGGGGATTACCGTTGTTGCAATTTGTTGTGCAAAATCCCCTAATGCTTTGCCCTCCGGCTTTACCGGAACTACTATTGTGCTGCCTTCTTCTACCTGCGGATAAAAATGAAAAAATCCAAAGTTTCTTGTTCTTTTACTTGTTCCATTTGCATACGTTACATAAATTCTCTTTCTCCATGGGCGTATGCTATACCCTCCTGCCTTATCAATATAAAATTGCAAATTGGTATGCTCTTTATCAAAATATAATTTAAGAGATGATTGTACAGCCCCTTTTACCTGTACCAATGGGTTTATCTCGGGAACATATACTACGTCACTATCCCGCAATACCATGTCATACTTTGAATTTTTATATTTTAATGCCCTGTAAAGATCAATACTAACAGGCTCATCAGGATTATAAATAATACTGTCAACTACATTCCCTGATGTATCTTTTATATAATTTATGCGGGGAAGTTTTGTATAAATATCATGCCTTATACCTATATTTTTCTTTCGGTATAAAATTGCTCCTGAGAGGTTTGCGTTTTCTTTTAACCCACCTGCTCTTGTAATAAATGATGAGAGAGTTTCATATTTACTTAGCCTGGGATAAGCCCCGGGATATTTTACTTCGCCATCTAAAGTGATATTTTCCTGCAGTTCAAACGTGGGATTCTTTCTTACAAATATCTGGTCGTATGGTTTTAGTACAACATTTTGGCTGATAGAATCTAATTCCAGGTTAGGTAAAATATTATAGGTTACCACAGCAGTTTTAGTAGGTTTTAATCCCTTTTGTGCAGAATCTATATCAACAATACTGGATACTTCTACCCTTCCAAATTCCGCAGAGGGTTTTAAGCCATTAGCCAGGTAGATAAGATCTTTTAATGTCATTCCCCCATACTTTTGAATTTTGCCCGGCTTGCGAACTTCTCCTTCTATTGTCACAAATTGGCGGTCAGCAAATTGATTACGGTTAAATACTTCAATAACATCATTCGGGTCAATCTGTATATTGTAAATACTATTATTATTCTTATTCAGATCACTTAAGCTGATATCAATTTTATCAGATTTTAGATTGGCAGAATCTCCGGCGCCTTTATAAACGTATGCTCTTTCTACATAAGCATTCGGAGTAATACCTCCTGCCCTGTTAAGTATATCAAACAAGCGATCTCCTTTTCTTATTTCATAAACATTAGGGTAAACAACTTCACCCTTTACAATTACCTTATTAGTTAGCCCGGGATTTATTGGACTGACCACTACAATATCACCGTTGTACAAAGGTTCATCAACGATTTTGTCTCCTGATTTTAAACCAATGGCATTAAAGTTTACATTATTTATTGTCTGCTTTTCGTTAACGTTACGTATAATAACACCACCGGAAGCATATGCATCCGGGGTGAGGCCACCAGTATACCTCAACAGGTCTCTAAATCCTTCATTTGCTTTTAGCTGGTAATACATTGGCCTTTTAAACTGACCTGATGCCAACACCTTTTTTTCGTAAATAGGTACAATAACAAAATCGCCATTCTCCATATAAAGATGCCTGCCAAAATCACCACGTGTTAAATACCGGTAAATATCAACTGAATCAATTATCCTGTTATTTCTTTTTATCTGGATATTCCTAAGGTTGCCATACTCATTTAATCCGCCCGCAATAGCAACAACATTTAATGCATTGGTAAATGCCGAAACCACAACAGGTCCCGGATTATTTACTTCCCCGGAAACATTTACTATTATGCTTCTTGGCTGACCCATAGTTACTGAAATATTTGTTGAAGGCGGAATTACCCTGCGAAAACGATCCATGATTATGGAACGTGCATTTTCAAAAGTTAAACCCTGTACGGTTATTTTGCCCAATCCCTGCGGAAAAATAGAACCATCTCTTGCTACAATATAATCCGTTTCAATATCTGCGCCACCCCATAAGGAAACAACAATATGATCGCCAACGCCTATGGGATAATCTAATGGAGGTGTAGAGAGCTCAGATAATTCCATTATAGCAGAATTCTGAAAAAGATTATTTCCATATACATCTTCGGCGGTATTTAGCTTTTCTTTCTTTTTATTTTCCTCTTTTAAAGTACTGTCTTTAACTACTTTATTATCATTTTTTAATAGATTCTTTCTATGGATATCCTCTCCCGGTTGCGATTGATTTTGGTTCTTATCCTTAAGATAATTCTGCAATGCGGAGGGAGAAGCATTCTTTAAAAGATTAGGATCAATCGGTTGTTCCTGGGGTTCTGTAGGTACTTGTGCATTGCAATAAGTTTGGGAAAAAAATTGAAAAAAAGAAACAAAACACAAGACTAAAAACGACTGTTTATATGCAATACGGGCTTTGTTTGCAAGCATTGGGTTAGGGGGTTGATTCACAATATATCTAAAACGTACAAATATACCATTTTATTTTACCGGCCGGCTTAAAGTCTCCTTAAACTCCTGCCATATTTCCTCCACAATTTCAGCTGCCGGGGCAATTTTTTTTATAACACTGCTTACCTGGCCAATTTCTAATTCGCCTTCCGCTAAATTTCCTTCAAACATTCCTTTCTTCGCTCTTCCTTTTCCTAATAGTTGTTCTAATTCTTCCTTAGGTGCACCATTGTTTTCTGCCTCCTGCACTTTCCTGAAAAAATCATTCCTCATCATACGCACAGGAGTAAGTTGTTTTAACGTAAGCAAAGTATCTCCTTCTGATGCATTAATAATTGCCTTCTTAAAATTAATATGACATGATGCTTCTTCACTTACAGCAAACCTGCTTCCTATTTGTACACCCTCTGCGCCAAGTACCATTGCTGCTAACATCTGTTTGCCTGTAGCAATTCCACCGGCTGCAATAACCGGAATTTTTACTGCCTCACAAATCAATGGCACTAATACCATTGTTGTTGTTTCTTCTCTCCCGTTATGCCCGCCTGCTTCAAATCCTTCTGCAACCACGGCATCACATCCTGCTTCTTCAGCTTTCTTTGCAAATTTGCTGCTGCTTACTACATGAACCACCGTAATGTTATGTTGCTTTAATTGTTTTGTCCACGCAGAAGGGTTGCCTGCTGATGTAAAGACAATCGGCACTTTTTCATCAACAATAATTTGCATTTGCTTTTCAATACCCTGGTATAACAAGGGAACATTTACGCCAAAGGATTTATTAGTTGCAGCTTTGCATTTTTGGATATGCTCTTTTAAAATTTCAGGAGACATGCTGGCAGCGCCTATCAAACCAAGTGCTCCAGCATTACTAACAACGCTACACAAACGCCAGCCACTTGTCCAAACCATTCCCGCCTGTATTATTGGATACTCAATATTAAAAAGTTGTGTAACTCTATTTCCCATTGATAAGTAACATGTATTGCTTGCAGCTGTCTCAGGAACCTAAATCAATTTCAGTATTATCACCAATATTTAATGACCTTGTTTCTCCTCTTATTTCTGTATCGCTTCCAATGAGAGAATCATCCAAAACAACATCATACAATTTTGAGAAAGAACCAATGATGGAATCTTTTACTATTGAAAAATTCACAATTGTGTTTTCACCCATAGCCACATTAGGGCCAACGATGGAATTCCTTATATCACATCCTTCGCCAATACTTACAGGCGGAATAAAAATAGTATTCTCAAAAGTATTAGAGTCAGCGATGGTGCCTCCAAACTTTTTAAGCAGTGTGGCATTGGATTTAAGCAATGATTCTTTTTTTCCGCAATCAAACCAGTTCTCTACTTTGAATGGTTTTATTTTGGCGCCGCTTTGTATCATACATTCAAGAGCATCTGTCAAATTAAATTCATCATAGCTTTTTATATCATTGGTAATAATATTTTCCAAACAATTAAAAAGAAATGAAGTGTCTTTAATCTTGTATAATCCAACCAATGCTAAGTTTGATTTTGGTATGGAAGGTTTTTCTACTACACGGTTAATAAATCCATCTTCATCTATTTCGGCAACGCCAAAATTTCTTGGGTCATCCACTTTTTTTACTCCCAGCATAGAATAAGGAGATTGCAATACGCACTCTATATCGTATTCACAAATGGTATCGCCCAGGGCTATAAAAACTTCATCATCACCAATTATTTGTTTGGCAAGATTGATGGCATGCCCTGTTCCTTTGCGTACATTCTGGTAAATAAAGTGACAGGTAAGATGAGGATATTTTTCTTTTACGTAATCCTGTATTTTTTCTCCCAGGTAGCCAACAATAAAAACAAATTCATTAATGCCTGCATCATGCAACTGGTCTACATTAATGCTTAAAATTGTTTTACCGGCTAAAGGAATTAAAGCTTTTGGCTGGGTATATGTATGTGGTCGCAGCTTTGTGCCTGCACCCGCCACGGGAATAATGGCCTTCATTAATATCTTATTTGTTATCCAATCTTCACAAAAACGGTCGTGAAGTTAGGAAAATATTATTTTATGTGGGATGTGCGATATTTGATGTACGATGTGGGCGATTTAAGATATTTCAGGGAAATAATTTTTTCAACATCGTACATCTTACTTCGTACCTCGTACATTTGTCAAAAAGTTATTTTCATGCAAAAAGATACGCAGGTATTTGATATTATTAAGAAAGAATTAGAAAGGCAAAGACATGGTATTGAACTGATAGCTTCTGAAAACTTTACTTCGTTACAGGTGATACAGGCAATGGGCACTGTATTGACCAATAAATATGCAGAAGGGTATCCCGGCAGAAGATATTATGGCGGATGCGAATTTGTAGATCAAACCGAACAACTTGCCATTGACAGGTTAAAAAAAATATTTGATTGCGAATATGCAAATGTTCAGCCACATAGCGGGGCGCAGGCAAATGCAGCATTAATGATGGCTATACTGCAACCCGGAGATAAAATTTTAGGATTGGATCTTAGCATGGGTGGTCATCTCACCCACGGCTCGCCTGTAAACTTTTCAGGCAAATTATATCAGCCGCATTTTTATGGTGTAAAAAAAGATACCGGTATTGTTGATTATGAAATGCTGGAACAAAAAGCAAGAACAGAAAAACCAAAATTAATTATCTGTGGTGCGTCTGCTTATAGCCGTGACTGGGATTATGAAAGACTAAGAAAAGTGGCTGATGAAGTAGGTGCATTTTTGTACTGTGATATGGCCCACCCTGCTGGACTAATAGCTAAAGGTTTATTAAGTTCTCCTTTTGATCATTGCCATTTTGTTACATCTACAACACATAAAACGTTGCGTGGGCCAAGAGGCGGAATTATTTTGATGAAGAAAGATTTTGAAAATCCTTTCGGCTTAAAAGATATGAAAGGTAATATAAGGATGATGAGCAACCTGCTTGATATGGCCGTGTTTCCCGGAACACAGGGCGGACCGCTGGAACATATTATTGCTGCAAAGGCAGTGGCATTCGGCGAAATTCTTACTGATGAGTTTACTGATTATGCAAAGCAGATAAAAGTGAATGCGCAAAAAATGGCTGAGGCTTTTGTAAAGAAAGATTACAACCTCATTAGCGGTGGAACAGACAATCATTTAATGCTTATCGATCTTAGAAATAAAAATATTACGGGAAAAAAAGCACAGGAAACTTTAGACAGGGCCGAGATAACTTTAAATAAAAATGCGGTTCCGTTTGATGATAAAAGTCCCTTTGTAACTTCAGGCATACGTGTAGGCGTGCCCGCCATTACTACAAGAGGAATGAAGGAAGAGCATATGCAAATTGTAGTTGACCTGGTCGATAAAGTTTTAATGAATATTGATAATGAAAATATAATTACAGAAGTGAAGAATGACGTCCGGTCTTTTATGGATCAATTTCCGTTATACCCTGAATTAGGATAAAATTTTTTATATGATACAACGTGTACAAACAATATGGTTATTGCTGGCCGCGGCTGCATTAATTCTTACTTTAAAAACATCTTTTTACAGCGGTACGCTTTTAACAGACAACTCTTTTCATTCTGTTATGGGAATGGATAATTATGGGTTAATAATATTAACAATCGCTGCTGCAACAACTTTGGTTGTGAATATTTTTTTATTTAAACACAGGATGCTGCAATTCCGCATCTGCATATTTGCGTTGCTTGCAGAATGTTTAATTATCTTTCTTTACTTCAGCCAAATTAAAAATTATTCAAAAGGAAATTTCGATCTGTGGTGTGCACTGCACCTGTTTATATTGTTGTTTATTTTTCTGGCAGCAAGAGGAATTTACAAAGACGAAAAGCTGATAAAGGATAGTAACAGGCTTAGGTAATTGCTTTATTTAAAGAGGAATAATTATGAAAAAATCCGGCATTGCATTTTTTATTCTTCTTATAAATACTTCTCTCTTTTCTCAAAAGAAAGCAGTTTTTGTTATTGTTGATGGCATTCCTGCTGATATAATTGAGAAGTTAAAAACACCGGCACTTAAGGCCATTGCAAAAACCGGTGGCTATACCCGTGCATACGTGGGCGGAGAAAAGGGAGGCTATTCGGAAACGCCGACCATTTCTGCAGTAGGATATAATAGTATACTGACAGGAACATGGGTAAACAAACACAATGTGTGGGGTAACTGGGACAAAGATATTGCCGCCCCCAACTATAATTATTGGAATATTTTTCGTTTACTTAAAGCACATAATGCTTCTAAAAAAATAGCTATTTTTTCTTCATGGCTTGATAACCGTACCAAGCTTATTGGTGAAGGTTTACGACAGGCTGGCAATATTAAATTTGATTATCATTACGACGGGCTGGAACTGGATACGATTTCGTTCCCCCATGATCCTGACACAAAATTTATGCATTTGATTGACGAAGCTGTGGTGAATAATGCTGCGGCTTATATTAAAACTCATGCGCCGGATCTTTCATGGGTGTACCTGGAATACACAGATGATATGGGACATCAATATGGGGACGGAGAACAGTTTTATAAAGCTGTAGAAATGATGGATGACCAGGTAAGCCGGTTATGGAAAGCCATCCAGTATCGCCAAAAACAATTTGGAGAAGACTGGCTGATAATAATTACAACTGACCATGGACGGGATGCGGAAACAGGAAAAGAACACGGCGGACAATCTGACCGGGAACGTGGTTCATGGATAGTTACGAATGCTAAAAAATTGAATGCGCATTTTAAAAAAGGAGCCTCTGTTGTGGATATAATGCCTACAATAGCTTCATTTATGAACATACCTATTCCCAGGGAACGGTTGATGGAAGTTGACGGAATTTCTTTGACAGGAAATATTTCAGCGATTGAACCCAAAGCAAATTATCAAAAAGGCAATATTCATATTCAATGGAAAGCATTACAAAAAAATGGAAATGCAAAAATATGGTTAGCTACTACCAATAATTTTAAGGCAGGTGGAAAAGATAAGTATCGCCTGGCTGGAGAATTTTCTTTGGCAAGTGAAAAGGCAGATATTGACGTGAGAGATATTCCTTCCACTTTTTATAAGATCGTTATTGAAACACCGGGTAACCTAATGAACCGATGGATTGTACCTGACAAAACTAAATAGCCCACTTACAGGGTTAAATATATTTCGCTGTATAACTTTCTTTTACTTTTTTTAATCCTGCCGGAATACCTGCATACACAAGATTTCCACCGCCATCACCTGCCTCAGGCCCCAAGTCAATAACCCAGTCAGCAGATTTGATAACATCGGTATTATGCTCTATCACTAAAATGGAATGTCCCTGTTCTATCAATGCATTAAAGGAAGTAAGCAGCTTTTTTATATCATTAAAATGAAGGCCTGTTGTTGGTTCATCAAAAATAAAAAGTACGTGTCCCTGCCCTTTGCCTTTACCAAGGAAGGATGCAAGTTTTACTCTTTGTGCCTCTCCGCCGGAAAGTGTATCAGACGATTGGCCAAGTTTTATATAACCGAGGCCAACATCACTCAATGGCTTTATTTTTTTGCAACATCAGCGCCAAGCTTTGTATCATCCCCAAAAAAATCCATTGCCTCATCAACACTCATCTCAAGCACATCATAAATATTTTTTTCTTTGTAAGTAACTTCCAATACTTCTTCCTTAAATTTTTTACCGCCGCAAACTTCGCATACTAAATGTACGTCTGCAAGAAACTGCATCTCTACCACCTGCTCTCCTTCTCCTTTACATGCATCACACCTGCCGCCTTCCACGTTAAAAGAAAAATGCTTTGGCAAAAAACCTCTCATTTTACTTAGAGGTTGTTTGGAATACAAGTCTCTTATTTCATCATAGGCTTTTATATAAGTAACAGGATTGCTTCGTGAAGATTTACCAATTGGGTTTTGATCTATCATTTCAATTTGCGTGATGTAATCAACATTGCCTTCAATAGCTCTATGGAGGCCAACTTTATCAGCAAACTCGCCCTTTATCTTTTTTAATGCCGGAGCTAAAATTTGTTTTACAAGCGTTGTCTTTCCGCTACCGCTAACCCCGCTTACCACGCATAAAATATTTAAAGGAATAGTAACATTAATGTCCTGGAGATTATTTTGCCTTGCTCCCTGCACAGTTACAGAGCGGTTCCATTTTCTAATAATTTTTGGTGGTTCTATCTTTAATTCTCCCTTTAAATATTTCCCTGTAAGGCTTTTTTTATTGGCGATGATCTCATCATAATTTCCTTCTGCAACAACCTCACCACCAAGGTGACTTGCCAGAGGGCCCATATCAATTATATGGTCAGCTTCTCTCATCATCATTTCATCATGCTCCACTACTACAACAGTGTTTCCAAGATCTCTCAGCTCTTTTAAAACAATAATCAGTCTTTCTGTATCTCTGGAATGCAAACCAATGGAAGGCTCATCTAAAATATATAATGAGTTGGTAAGATTACTTCCCAAACTTCTTGTAAGTTGTATACGCTGGCTTTCGCCGCCACTTAATGAATTTGCCAAACGGTTTAAAGTAAGATAGCCAAGACCCACATCCATCAATGTTCTTATACGGTTGTTGATCTCGATCAATATTCTTTTGCCAACAGTTGTATCATATTCATTCAATTCAAGTTCAGCAAACCATTTTTGAAGATCCTTCACAGGCATTTCACACAGCTGGCCAATATTATGATGACCAACCTGTACATACAAAGCTTCTTTTCTCAACCTGTAACCATTACATTCAGGGCAAAGTGTTCTGCCACGATAGCGGCTTAATAAAACGCGGTATTGAACCTTGTATAAATTTTGTTCTACCTCTTTAAAAAAATCATTGATGCCTCCGAAGTGATCATTGCCCGTCCACAATAAATTATACTCTGCTGTTGTAAGATCAAGGATTGGTTTATGAACCGGAAAATCAAAACGCTTTGCACTTCTTATCAAAGCCTCTTTCCATAAACCAAGTTTTTCTCCACGCCAAGGTGCAATTGCATTTTCATAAACACTTAATCTTTTATCAGGAATTACAAGATCGGGATCGATACCAAGCACAAGCGAAAACCCACCACAAGTTGGGCATGCACCATAAGGATTATTGAAAGAAAATAAATTAGGAACCGGCTCTTCAAATTTTAATCCATCCAATTCAAACTTATTAGAGAAGTGCAAAACTTTATCACCATTAATTTCTAAAACAACTTCTCCTTCTCCTTCATAAAAAGCAGTATTCACTGAATCAGAAATTCTATGCACATCATCTTCATCAAAATCTTTTACCACTAACCTGTCAATAAGAACATACGCTGTACGATGCTGGAAGTAAGATTTATAATCTTTTGTTTCCTGGATATCTTCTATTCTTAAAATTTGTTTGTCAACATAAATTCTTGAAAACCCTTTTTGCATCAGGATGCTTAACTCTTCTTTTATATCTCTTTTATGATGTTGCTTAAAAAGAACCAGCAATAAAATTTTATCACCTGCTTTTAATTTATTGATCGCTTCTACAACATCTTTTACATCATCTTTTTTTACTTCTCTTCCGGATACAGGAGAAATGGTTTTACCAATTCTTGCAAATAATAATCGCAGGTAATCATAAATTTCTGTCATGCTGCCAACTGTAGAGCGTGGTGTACGGGTGGTAACTTTTTGTTCAATTGCAATGGCGGGACAAAGTCCTTTTATATAATCCACATCGGGTTTGTTCATCCTTGCCATGAACTGGCGGGCATACGAACTTAAACTTTCGGCATATCTTCTTTGCCCTTCTGCAAATAAGGTGTCAATAGTAAGTGATGATTTTCCTGAACCCGAAACTCCTGTAACTACGATCAATTTATCCCTGGGAATTTCAACCGTAACATTTTTAAGGTTATGCATACGGGCACCTTTAATAAGGATATTCTTTGCCCGATCATTTTTTTTAACTGTGGGAGTTTTTGGCTTAACTGTTCTAACTGTACTCATTGCGGACAGCAAAGGTACTGCTAATACTATTTTTTAGCACTTCAAATACAATAAGCCGGATTTAAATTTATTGTGCGCTAAAAAAGAATTTTAAAAAATAATTATCAAAAAATTTGTTATTATGAAAACTTTGTATAATTTCACTCTCCCAATATCTCAAGTAAAAGATGAAAAACTATCTGCCTATAGCTTATAGCTTCTACTCTTCCCACTTATTTATTGGAAAAAATTTAAACAATTATCCAATAATCCAAAATGTAGAAGTTTTATGAAATCCCTTACGAATCTTTCCGACCAGCAGCTTATTCATTTGTACATGGATGGTGACGCTGAATCCCTTTCAACACTTGTGGTTCGCTACAAGGACAAAATTTACACCTCGATTTATTTACTGGTAAAAGACAAATATCTTGCCGAAGATATTTTCCAGGATGCTTTTATCAGGATCATTGACACTTTAAAAACAGGACGCTACACAGATGAAGGAAAATTTTTACCCTGGGCAATGAGGATCGCACACAACCTTTGTGTTGATCATTTTAGAAAAGTAAAACGCACACCAACCATTAAAACAAGTGATGACCGTGACATTTTTGAAGTAATTAATTTTTCTGAGCCAGGCGCTGACCACCGCATGATGCAGGGTCAAAGCCATGACAGGGTAAGAAAAATGCTAGAGTTACTTCCTGAAGATCAAAGAGAGGTTATCATTATGAGGCACTATGCTGATCTTAGCTTTAAAGAAATTGCAACTTTAACCAATTGCAGTATCAACACAGCTTTAGGCCGTATGCGTTACGGGCTTATCAATTTAAGAAAGATGATGGTTGAAAAGCAGATAGCTTTATAAATAAATTTGTAACCCCCAATAGTTATTTAAAATCCTTCCATATTGGAAGGATTTTTTTTATTGTGATCAGCTTATTCAGCTCCTATAAACATTGGTGGCGACGCTCCATTCAACGTCGGTTCTTTGGGAAGCAAAAAAAATATCTATGTTACTATTGTGTCTATGTGGTAAATATATTAACCGCATAGTCACATAGACATAATAGTAATGAGGGCAAGTCCTATGGAAATCTCTTTTTATTCTCCCCCTTCACCTCCTTTAAAATATTTACGAAACGATCTACATCAGGTTCGTAACCCCCTGCATTTTTTATGATCTTACCTTCCTGGTCAGTAAAAATATACAATGGCTGTGCATTGGAGTTGGCAATAGTTGCTTCAAAGTCAAGGTTTTTAGCGCCTACATTTTTTATTTTAGAGCCATCAAATTTCGAAGTGTATTTTTCGTTTTCAGGCAGCTCTCTTTTTTCATCTACATATAAGGAGGCAACAATAAAATCTTTATGAAGACTATTACTAACCTCGGGTTTTGATAAAACTTCTGCTTCCATCTTTCTGCAATTGGCACAACTGTGTCCCGTAAAGTCGATCATGATTGGACGATGCATTTGTTTTGCCGCGGCAACAGCCTCATCAAAATCAAAAAACACTTCAACCCCCGGGATCTCTGATGATAGAATATCAATGTATTTTTTCGGCTTTATAGTTAATTCTCCTGTATTATTATCCTGAACCGAATCATTGCCTGAACTTTTATTACTGCGGATGAGTTTTTCAATATTAAAATCCTGTGTTTTATTTTCAGGCAGCCATCCGCTAATTCCATTCAAAGGAGCGCCCCATAAACCGGGTATCATATAAACGGTAAAGGCAAGTGCACCAATGGCAAAAAATATTCTTGTAACGGATAAATATGGAAGGCCATAATCATTCAGTGGTAAATGATCATCATGTTTAAATTTCAATTTTCCTAAAAGATAGAGTCCTAATAAGCCAAAAAGAATTATCCATAAAGAAAGATATACATCACGATCAAGAAGCCTCCAATGATAAGCCAGGTCAGCATTAGATAAAAACTTTAATGCCATTGCCAACTCTATAAAACCAAAAGAGACCTTTAATGTGTTTAGCCACCCGCCTGATTTAGCGATTTTATTTAATAAACCGGGGAAGAAAGCAAAGAATGCAAATGGTAATGCAATAGCAATAGAAAATCCAAGAAAGCCAATGATAGGTCCAAGCCTTTCTTTCTGCTGGCTTACATCAACCAATAAATTACCAATGAAAGGAGCAGTACACGAAAATGAAACAAGCACTAATGTAAGCGCCATAAAAAATATTCCCGAAAAGCTATTAAGTCCGGCTTTGGAATCTACCTTGTTTGTCCATGATGAAGGCAATGTAATTTCAAAAGCGCCAAGAAAGGAAATCCCGAAAAATAAGAACAATAAGAAAACAAAAATATTAAAGACGGCGCTGCTTGAAATTTGATATAAAGTATTTTGTCCAAATGCAAGCGTAAGCAAAAAACCAAGTATGGTAAATATGGCAACGATTGAAACTGAATAAAGCGTTGCATTCTTTATACCATGAGCTCTTGTATTACTCCTCTTTAAAAAAAAGGAAACCGTTACAGGGAACATGGCATACAAACAGGGCTGCAGTACAGAAATAAATCCCCACCGCAACCCGTCAAGAAAAGTACCCATTAAAGATTTTGGAGCAACTTTGAGCTGGCCTGTTGTATCTGTTTGTGCAAAAACAAACAATGCAGCAATACAAAATAAGGCAGTTAGAAAAATTTTTACTTTCTTCATTATAACAGCAAGATAAAAAAATAGGATAACAATATGCTATCCTATAATATTAGATATGTGATCCATTACATTTTTATTTTGAACTCTACTTCTTTAGGTGGCAGGCATTGCCTGTCGTTACAAACCATATAATTAACTGTTCCTGTAATTTTTTTGTTGCCCTGCTTTAATTTAACCAGCTGAACAAAGTCAACTGAGCTTTCAAAATATTTTTGATTAACGCCAAATTCTTTTTCAAATTCGGTTTTCATCTTGCCTTTTTCCTTTACAGTGCCAACCACTTTACCTTCATTTATCTTTATTTCGGTGGCCTGTGCACCACCATCAGGATTATTTACAGAGTAGATGTGCCATTTAGGATCTATCACTGCTTTTACATGAACCTCGTATAGATCAGCGCCTTTTTTTACAACTGAATAATTAAACTGTACAGGGTTTAAAATCTGTGCATAGGAAGCAGTAATAGTAAATAGAGTAATTAAAGTAAAAGTTAGTTTCTTCATATTAAAACTTTACACAAATTTACAAGGATCAAAGTAGATAAGAAGTGTATTGAAGAGAATAACCCGTTTTTAACTTTAGTTTATAGAAAACAGTTCTTTAAAGATCTTCCTGCCATCATTATTACCTAACGCCATACTACAGGCTCTTTCAGGGTGAGGCATCATGCCAAAAACATTTCCTTCTTTATTACAAATACCGGCAATATTTTGAGTAGAACCATTTGGGTTAAGATCAATATGTGTATTTCCTTTTTCATCGCAATAGCGATAAATTATTTGCTTTCCTGAACTTAAACCTTCCAATGTTTCAGCATCTGCATAATATCTTCCTTCTCCATGTGCTATCGGGATCTTTGCTACTTCCCCTTCTTCATTTCTGATAAAAACATTTTTACAAACAAACTGCATGTTGGCATTTCGTAAAAGAACACCGGGCAGTAACCCACTTTCGCATAATATCTGGAAGCCATTACAAATACCTAAAACTTTACCACCATTATTTGCAAACTCAATAACACTTTGCATCATGGGACTAAATTTTGCAATTGCCCCGCAACGCAAATAATCTCCATAGCTAAACCCTCCGGGCAATACTATACAATCTTCTTTTGAAAATATGGACAGATCACTATCCTTATGCCATAGTTCAATAACTTCCTGCTTCAGTTCATCGCGTAAAGCAGATATAACATCCCTGTCACAGTTTGAGCCGGGAAAAACAACAACACCAAATTTCATTACTTTTATTTTACAGTACAAAGATAACTTCTCTTATTTTAAACCATAACTGATAACAAAAACAACAACTACCATTAACCAGTGTAATGTTAATGGCAACCATCTTTTTACCGGATATAAAAATCCACAGCCCACATAAGCTGATAATGGAATGGCCGTTAATATCCAATACTCAAACGTATGTGTTGCATTTATAAATGGTACAAATACCGCGACCACCAGATACAACAGGAGAAGGCTCCAGCGTTTTCGAACCTGTACCAGTTGCTTTCTAAAATTAGCCTGTACAAAATAACCCCCAATTAAAAATGCAAGTACTATCAAACAAATACCCGCAAGCTCCCAATAGTTTTGATGAAACCTGGGATAACTAACTTCAAATTGTGGAAGTTTATAACCTTGTAACTTATCAGTTAAAAATAAGTAAGAGAATAAAAAATAGTATGGTGTTACAATTCCTAAAAATGAAACAACCCACTCTGCTAATCTGAATGGCCTTGACACTATTAAAGCAAATACTATTAATAAAACAAAGGCAAGTGACGGAAAATAAAAGAAGGTAGAAACCCCGATCATAATCCCAATATTAAAAAGAGTACTCTTAGGATTTAGATTACTATATAAAGTGCTCATTCTTGCCCAAACCCATATCAATAATGTGTTTATTACCAATGGAGCAGTTAATACGTTCCACTCACTAAACATAGATGTGATAAGCAAATAACTCATTGCAGGCAGGTAATTAGACCGCTGCATCATTTTTTGATCATTGATTAATTTATTAAAAGTAATTGCCTGCGTAAACAATAAAAAATACGTTATAGCAGGATAAATTAAAGGAAACTGGGCGCCGCTACCCTCCAATTTGGCAAGTATTTGTCTGAAAAAAAATCCATCTGTTTTTTGTACAACAGGGATATGAGGATGGAGGAACCAGGCAAGCTTTAAAAGCAATCCATAAATAAATAATAAAAATGTATTAAAGGGATTGTTGGCTTTGAATATGCCTACCACAGTAGAGGTTTAAAGAGTTTAAAAGTTCAAGAGGTTCAAGAGGTTTATGAAGAATTTCTAAAACCTTTGCAACTTCTTAAACTCATGGAACGTTTTTAGTAATCAATTTTTGCAAAGCAAATATAGTTTCTGTACACACATGGTACAATGATTTGTTTTGCACTTACCTGTTTTGCAAACCTGGGCATAAACTGGTATCCCTTATCCAGGCTTTTAAGTGTTGGATTTCTTGTTAATTTACCATCAGGTTCAATGCTTTGATCAGCAATAAGCTGGTTTCTTCTTTCCAGTTCATTAAATAAAAAGTGAAGCTCGCCCCCTGCATTCATTATCTGGTAAGAAAGAAAATTATCATCACCATCATCATACTGCTCTTTATGTATAACATTAGCCCATACCAGTTTTCCTTCTTTATCTACATTCATAACTGCAATGTTGTTATAGTAATACCTGTTTAAAGAGTTTACATTTCTTGGCCGATAATAATACCAATAGGATGAGCGGGAATTCAGGTAATAATCGTAAGAAGACATATAAGGATAACCATATAAATAATCCATACGATTCCATTGATTGGACCGTGATTGCGAGGTAAAATCTTCAGCAGATAAAATAAATCCCCCATCTTTTTTTAATATAATATTGCGGATAAAAAAATCGTTAAAAGCAAACCTCGTTGCGCCATCTGTTTTTGCTTCTCTTTTCATTGTATCGTTGAACTCTACCATATTCTGCACCAGTAATTTATTTGCCTGCCTGTCCCAGATAGCAGTATACAATCCATCAATATTGCCACGCTTTTGATTATAATAAAACGAATTTATGAGATACCGTTTATTAATATTATCCACTTTTAATGTCACCTCATCAAGATAGCTTTTACTAACGGGGAGTTCATTTTCATCAAATTGATCTGACAAAGGTGATTTTGTAACTAAAAATAATTTTGAAACCAAATCCCTGTTTCCATCTTTTATGCTTTTTGCAAAAATAAAAGTACCCTCATTGTCTACATAAAAATCACTTAATGCATTTCGGCGGTCGTCATAAAGCATTTGCATTCTTGATTTATGCTGTAACTGTAATTGGGAATTAAAAAGAATTGTTGTGAAATTAAATTTTTCATACTTTTTTTGAATTTTATAGATCATTATTTTTTGCTTATCCTCACTGTTAACCATATTATAGATCTTATTATCTGCAAAAATGCTAATGTGTGTTGTATCAAGTTCTACAGGCTCTCCCATCTTTTTAGCATTCCCATCAATTTTAACAGCCATGCAATGCAAAATATTTCTCTTTTGATACTGGTAAATTATATAAGCAAAATCAGGATAGGCAATAAAATCTGCATTCAGGGTTTTATCAGGCATAAAATCCAGATCAATCTTTTCTTTTAAACCCATATCATTATCATATACGTTTATTGCATAATGATTCCGGAGATTTTTATACACCAAAAAATTACCACTTACTTTACCGATAATCTCAAAATCGAGTGTTCTTGCATCATCACTTTCTGGTTGGGAATAAGTGATGCGCTGGCAAACACTCAACAGCGGAAGTATCATCAGTAAAAACAATAACCTTCTAAATTTCATACGGTATTTTTGACGTTAAATTTACTAAATACATTTAACAGCACTAAATTACTAAACTATTATGCCTGCAGTACTTATTACGGGGGGAACGGGACTTATTGGAAAGAATTTAACAAGGCACCTGGCGGCTAAAGGATATGATGTAATTATTATAAGTCGTCAACCCGTTTCCGCCCTCCGCAATCCTGGGATTACTTATGCCAACTGGAATATTGAACAAAAAAAAATTGACACTGATGCCATAGCAAAAGCAGATTACATTATTAACCTTGCCGGGGCAGGTGTGATGGAAAAAAAATGGACCAAAAAATATAAAAAAGAAATTATTGAAAGCAGAACAAAAAGTAGTGAACTTTTAATAAAGGCTTTACAGGAGAATACTAATCATGTTAAGGCAATTATTTCTGTTTCAGCAATTGGATGGTATGGACAGGATACAAAACCTTTATTACATAAAAATGGCTTTGTTGAAACTGACCCTGCGGATGAAAATTTTTTAGGCGAAACCTGCAGACTTTGGGAAGAAAGTATAGAGCCTGTGACTAAACAAGATAAACGATTGGTTAAGTTACGTACGGGTATTGTATTAAGTAATGAGGGTGGAGCCTTTGCTGAATTTAAAAAATCACTGCGCTTTGGCATTGCAGCCATTTTAGGAAGTGGTAAACAAGTGCTTAGCTGGATACATATAGAAGACCTTTGCCGTATGTTTATCTATGCAATGGAAAATGAAAAATTATCCGGGAATTACAATGCTGTAGCACCTTTACCTGTAAATAATAAAAAACTTATTTTGAAATTGGCCAAAAAGATGAGAGGACAATTTTACATTCCTGTTCATGTACCTCAATTTGTATTAAAATTAATTTTGGGAGAAAGAAGCATTGAAATCTTAAAAAGCGCAACAGTAAGTAGCGAAAAAATAAAAACAACTGGCTTTACATTTTTATATCCAACTATCGATGCGGCATTGAAGGAATTGCAGGCGATAAATTAAAAGCCTGATTCAAACGCATTATAGGTCCTGCGTCTGGAATTTTTTTACAGAAAGGAAATAATATAAAAAAAGATAAACGGCGCTTAGTCCTAATAAAACATAGATGGATGGCTGCTCACCAAATCTTACAATGTTTCTAAAAAAGGGAAAGGGAATTAAATTATCTGTAGTATTTAAAGGAAGATAGTCTCCCGGCCCGCTGGCACTTTTAACGCCACCCATATTATTCAATATAGCGCCTACAAAATTCTCAATTATAAAAGAATATAAAAAGAAAAGCCCGATGGAAAGTCCCGAGCGCTTTATTAATACACCTATCAATAAAGCAAAGAGACAATAAGACAATGCCTGTATAAAATAATATCCTATAAACTGTATCTTATCAAAACTAAAAGTGCTGCCTGCCAATAACCCATATAAAACAGAGGTTAGAAAAACAAATACGGTTGCCAAAAATGAAATGATAACTATCTGCGCAATTTTTACATGAATAAACTCCTGCCTGCTCCATCCATCAATAATATTTTGCCTGTGTGTTTTAAAATTGTATTCGTTGGTAATTGCAGTAATGATCATAAGCCCAGGGATGAATAATAAAAAACTTGAAAAATAGCTGACTGTATGCCATACATTAGGAAAATCGAACGGGCTGCCGATAAGCGCATTGGCTTGTGCGCTGCCCTGCGAAATACCCTGCTTAATATAAAAAACAAAATAATTTACGCCTACAATACTTACCAGGAAAAGTATAGCAAGTACCCAGAATGTTTTATAGCCTTTTATTTTAAGCCATTCAATTTTTAATAAGTGCAGCATGATGATCAGTTGTTGGTTAATTCAAAAAATTTAGCTTCAAGGCTTTTCTTCTTTATAATAAGATGATTTAAAATAACACCATTATTAAAGCAGTGTTTATTTATCTCTGCAAGCTTTGCTGTGCCAACAGGATAAAATAATTGTAATAAATTATCAGCTTCTTTAATGTTTGTATAGTTGTTCAATGATTTTAAGATCAATAAAAGCTTTTCATTATCGTCTGAACCTATTTCAACGATATCTTCATTAGCCAAAATTTCATTTACATCTCCCGTTGTAATTAATTCTCCTTTCTTTAAAATAGCAACATGGGTACAAACTTTTTCAACCTCATCCAGCAGGTGGCTTGCCATAATGATTGTTTTACCCTGGTGATATAATTTTTTTATCAGTTCTCTTATTTCTGCAATACCTACAGGATCCAATCCATTGGTAGGCTCATCAAAAACCATTACATGCGGATCGCCCAAAAGGCACGAAGCTATTGCCAGGCGCTGTTTCATACCAAGAGAATAGGTGCTGAACTTTGAATCTTTCCGCTGGGTAAGATTTACAATTTCCAGCACACGTGGAATATCTTCAGTGCTTACCCCCTTTATGGCTGCAGCAATTTCAAGATTCCTTTGGGCAGAGAGATAATGATAAAAATTGGGTGTTTCAAGTAAAGTTCCTATTTGTTTTCTCTGGTCTGCGGTGGGTACTTTATCAAATAAACGGTAAGTGCCCTTTGTTGCCTTCAGCACATCCATAATAATACCGAGCAAAGTTGTTTTACCACTACCGTTGGGGCCTAATATCCCAAACACTGAACCTGCAGGAACACTAAAGCTTACATTTTTAAGCGCCTGCACCGAACCATAATTTTTATAAAGATTTTCAACAGTTAAGATGGACATGTGCAATTAGTTTTAGCAGGTTTTAAAGATAGTAAAAAAGCCTCCATTAAATCTGAAGGCTTTTTATTGCAAAAATTTTTTAAATATTATTGCCCTATTGCTGCCCTTGGGCCGCCTGCTGCAAAAACTGCAAGCATTCTTTGTGCCTGCCCGTTTGTAAACATATACATGCAGGCATCGTCAGTATAGTCCATATAATTCATGGACATATCACCATTATTACTGCAACTAACATGAGGAAAGGATGGACATCCATAATTTTCAGCCCCCTGGTTTGGCGTATCGGCTACATAGTCGGTACCCGAACATGAGCCGCCATCATCGCCCCAAATATGACGAAGATTCATCCAATGGCCCACTTCGTGGCTTGCAGTTCTACCAAGATCATATTTTGAAATGTAAGTTCCACCAGGATATATGTTTCGGCTGCCGAAAGCTGAATACAATATTACCACGCCATCTGTTGCCGGATTACCTCCCGGAAATTGTGCATACCCTAACAGGCCTTGCCCTAAATTGCAGGACCACATGTTTAGATCATGAGCAGGGTCGGTTGGGTCTATGCCTCCCTGTGAGCTTTTTTTCATTGCATCATTAGTACTCCAGCTTTTTTTATTCGTTTGTTTGCGGATTATGCTGCTCAGAACAAATCTTACTCCCACCTTTCCAATGGACGGTTTAAACAGTGAGGGTGTATTATTCAGATCAGAATTAGTACTATTATAATCTGCATTCAATACATCAATTTGCGATTGTATCTGCCCAGGCGAAATATTTTCTGCTGCAGTTTTGTATAATACATTCACCACAACAGGGATTTCTATTACACCATTAACAAGGCGGTAAATCTCACCGGTAGCAATAACCTTTTTGGTAAATGTTTCAATCTGCTCCATCCGTATTCTTAGACCTGGGTCAGCGGATAACTGTTCTTCCAATACTTCATTGGCGGCACACGATCTCTGATTGATAACCTGGAGATCATCTGTTTTCTCTAATTCTGAGGTTGTATTTTTTTTACATCCTGTAAAAAGTAAAAACAGAATAAGCGTACTGAGCGTAATCTTTTTCATGAGTAGTTTATTTAATGTTTAAAGAGCAAAATCTTAGGGCTTAGAAAGGTAAATATTATTTATGATTCTCAGAAAAAATTTATACAGGATTTGTAATATAAATTTGAGCTTTACTGAATTCTAAATATGCTTCAACGAATCATTCCGTCTTCCGAAGAATTAACACCAGTAATCGGGCTTGGCACATGGATAAAGTTTGATGTAACATCTGCAGCCGAAAAACAAACACTGGTTAATAACCTTAAACTTTTTTCAGATAATGGAGGAAGGTTGATAGACACCTCTCCCATGTATGGTAATGCTGAAAAGGTTATTGGAGAAGTAACACAGCAGTCAGGCATAGCAGATAAATTCTTTTATGCAACAAAGGTTTGGACAAGTGGAAAAGAGGAAGGCATACAGCAAATGGAGTCTTCCATGCAAAAGATGCAACGCAAAACGATGGACCTTATACAGGTGCACAATCTTGTTGACTGGAAAACACATTTAAAAACTTTACGGCAATGGAAAGAGGAAGGTAAGGTTCGATACATTGGTATAACACATTATACAACTTCTTATCACGATGAACTTGAAAAAATTATCAGGTCGGAGAAGATTGATTTTGTACAATTTAATTATTCAATCGGTGTACGAAATGCAGAACACAGTTTACTGCAAACAGCGATGGATAAAGGCGTTGCTGTACTTATTAATGAACCATTGGAAAAAGGCAACCTCTTTAAAAAAGTAAAAGGTAAATCACTTCCTGGTTGGGCAATTGAAAATGATATTAATACATGGGCACATTTTTTTTTAAAATATATTATCTCGCACCCTGCAGTTACCTGTGTTATTCCGGCAACATCAAATCCAAAAAATTTATTGGATAATTTGAGTGCAAGTGAAGGAAGGTTGCCTGATGAGAAGTTGAGGAGGAATATGGTGGAGTTTTTTGAAGGGCTGTAAAAACTTGTTGTTAGTCAGAAAGGTTATTTAATTGATCCTAAGAGAGTAATTTATCAATGTCATATTTAAGTTTGTCCATATCTAAATCAAGTTTGTTTCTCCTAATTTTTTCTCTTAGTAACTCAAGTTTATTTCGTATTGTTATTGCAATAAACTTTTGTTGATTCGCATCGCTTAGTTTAAAAAAATCTTCCTGAACAATAAGAGGAATACCAATTGCTTTTTCTTTTCGCCTGTAGTTTTCAATATCTCTTAAATTGTCTAACAAATGGTTTTCAGGTTTTACATAAAACTGAAATAAAATTAAATGAAAGTCTTTGCCATACGCCGTCCATTTTAAAAATCTCAACTTATTTTTTAATCCGTTCGCTCCCCAAACCAATCTTTTAATTAAATCTTTGTCTTCATCATTCTCATCCATGTTGAAGTTTACATAAAATCCAATTATATTATCATCAATTTCTATTGCCATTGGCTGGATTTAAGTGCAAATAAAACATACAAGCTTTATTGAAAATAATACAATTGTTCCACATTGATATGCCGATGATGTGAGTGACACAACGCTGATGCTATGAAAAACAAATGCCGGTAACCAAACTTTTTATTTCAAATTCTGCATAAAATAATCGGTTACTTTTTGGTAGAGATGTGCCCTGTCCTTTCCTCTTACATTATGCTCATGACCGGGATAGATCATATAATCAACCTGGATATTTTTATCAATGGCCGCCCTTACAAAACGAACTGAATTCTGCTGCACAACAACAGGATCCTGCAGGCCATGTATGAGTAACAGCTTTCCTTTTAATTTATCCACCTGCCTTGTAAGATCAGTGGCAGCATAGCCTTCAGGGTTTTCCTGCGGCGTATCCATATAGCGCTCGGTGTACATAATTTCATAATATCGCCAGTCAGTTACCGGCCCGCCGGCAACAGCGGCTTTAAAAATATCGGGATACCTGAGCATAAAATCTACAGTATTAAATCCGCCAAAGCTCCATCCAAACAGGCCCATATTTTTTTGATCAACATAGGGCAGGTTTTGTAAATAGCGAACCCCGCTCATCATATCTTCCAACTGTACATCACCAACTCTTCTAAACATCGATTGTTCAAAAGCTTTGCCACGGTTATCACTTCCTCTTGTATCAAGACTAAAAACAACATAGCCTCTTTCTGCCATATACTGAAACCAGTAATCGCCTGCATTGGCATTCCAGAGATTGCCGATTATCTGCGCATGCGAGCCACCATACCAATAAACAATAACAGGATATTTTTTTGTGCTATCGAAATTTACCGGCTTATACATGCGGCAATACAAAGGTGTATTGTTCCTGTTATTTATGGTGAAGACACTTAGTTTTCCTAAACTATAGCCTGCCAAAGGGTTTGGGGCGTTCAATAACAATTTTGTTTTTCCAACTTTTACATCCACGAGTTGTATGGTCCTGGGAATTTCTGTTGTACTGTAATTATCTATTACAAAATTTCCATCGGTACTTACCTGTGTACCATGTGTCATAGAGCCCTGTGTTATTCTTCTTGATAATCCTGTTTTTAAATTTACTTCATACAAATTTCTTGTGATGGGAGATTCTTCTGTTGCTGAATAAAATAATCTTTCGCCGGTGCTGTCAAATCCTTTTACATCTACCACTTCCCAACTGCCTTTGGTTAATTGTTTTAAAATAATACCATTAAGGCTATATAGGTACAAATGATTCCATCCGTCGCGGTTGCTTTGCCATATAAATTGTGAAGGATTATTTTTTACAAATAACACCGGCATCAATGGCTCTACATATTTGTCATCATGCTCTTCAAATACAGTCTTCATAAATAATCCCGATGCTGCTTCATATTGGTTCATCTGCATATAATTCTGCGCCCGGTTCAATACAGCAATAAAAAGATATTTATCATCAGGGCTCCATGCAATATTGGTAAGATATTGCTCAGGATCTCCGCTTGTTTTTACATACACCAATGATTGTGTTTCTGCATTATAAATGCCAACCGTTACATGATGGCTCTTATCGCCTGCCATAGGATATTTTATGTTCACGTTTTTTGCGGGGCGCTGGCTCCAGTCAATGATGGGATAATCAGTTACCATACTTTGATCCATGCGATAAAAAGCGAGCTGCCTGCCATTGTTACTCCAGAATGTTCCTTTGGTAATTCCAAATTCATCACGATGAACAGAGGATGCATACACAATGTCTTTACTGCCATCTGTGGTTACCTGCTTTGTAAAGGCTCCATTGGAAACATATAAATTAAAATTATCCAGGTAGGCAACATAACCTGCACTTCCTTCTTCCACATTTTCTTTATCTGCAATGGTTCTGTTTATGATCGTTCTTATTTTTCCTGTCCCCGGGTTTAAAGCAATCTTGCTTTTATTAACTGTCATTATCCATTCAACAGACTGGTCGAATTTAATTTCAGGCATTGCTGTTATTGTATCAATACCTGTCCCCTTTAATTTTTGATTGAGTTGTTCAAGAGAAAGAAAGGGAGCCTCATTATTTTTAATATTTCCTCTTACCCAAACATCTTTATTGTTTATTTTTTTTAAATAAACATAATCATCAGTTCCATAAATAAATTGCAGCTGGCGAAGATTTTCGGGAGCTAAAGTGGTCCTGTTATTTACGAGTGCATCTTCCAGGGCAAGCAGTTTGCTTTGTGCTGTGCAGAAGAATACGGAATTGGTAAGCAGAAGAATTACAATGATTTTTTTCATCGATGGATTTTTAGAAACACAAAAGTAGAGTTTGGTAATGCAAAAACAAAGCCTCCCAGGTTGGAGGCTTCAATATATTTTAAAATCTAATGTTAATTCCTCACAGGCTTACCGCCTTTTAAAACACTTTGAATTCTTTCAAGCGTTTTCTTTTCACCACATAAACTTAAAAAGGCTTCTCTTTCTAAATTAAGAAGATACTGCTCACTTACTACAGTTGGTTCGCTGAGATCGCCGCCGCACATTACATAAGCAAGTTTCTTTGCAATTTTTACATCATGCTCTGTAATGTAGTTACCACGCCACATTCCGTTGATGCCTGCATATAACATTCCCAATCCGGATTGACCTAGAACCTTAATATCATTTCTTTGTACAGGCATTGTATAACCTGCATCATAAATATCAATAACACTTTGTTTTGCACCTGCAATTCTCCTGTCCTGGTTCATGCTTACTTCATCTTTCCCTTTTCTTAAAATACCAATATCAAAAGCTTCTAATGCAGAGGTAGCAACTTTTGCTGTACCGATAGTCAAGAACCTGTTTTGTAAAGTGATCGTTTCAGGCTCACCGGGGTGCATTTCATCGGCAGCCCTTAATGCAAATTCTTTCGTACCACCGCCGCCGGGTATAAGTCCCACACCTAATTCAACCAAACCAATATATGTTTCAGCCGCTGCCTGAACTTTATCGCTGTGTAAACTCATTTCACAAGCGCCACCTAATGTTAATCCATGCGGCGCTACCACAACAGGTATTGCAGAATATCTTACTCTCATCATTGTA
This sequence comes from Chitinophagaceae bacterium, assembly GCA_028288585.1. GTDB lineage: Bacteria > Bacteroidota > Bacteroidia > Chitinophagales > Chitinophagaceae > Ginsengibacter. The sequence goes on from JAQBNL010000082.1 coordinate 33,911, forward strand.
TTCTGAAACATGCGTATCGCCATATCAAGCTCATCATATTCCTGCTCGGCAGCCAGCATAAATATCATTCCTACATTGGCGCCTGCACTAAACTGCGGGCCTTCATTTGCAATAACCAATCCTTTATATTTTTCTTCAGCAATAGCAATTGATTTGTTTATGCCCTCCAGAACTTCGCCGCCAATGCTACCCATTTTTGTATACCACTCCAATCCCAAAACATCATCACCAAGATCATATAATTTACAGGCGCTGTTCTTCCAGACTATTTTATCAGCATTATTACTCATAACAATAAATGCTTCACCACCCGGAATTGGTTTATAGGATTGAGACGGGATATCATAATATAGCTTCTTACCATTTTCAATTTTATAGAAAGATGTAAAACCTTTTGCCAGCATATCTTCTACCCACTTAGCTACAGTAAACCCGGCGGCTTTCATAGCTTCAACTGTTTTTGCAACACCCAGAACATCCCATGTTTCAAAAGCGCCTATCTCCCAACCAAAGCCGGCTTTCATTGCATCATCAAGCCTGTATATTTCATCACTTATTTCAGGAATACGATTAGAGATGTAAGAAAATAAACTGTAATGAAACTGCCTGTAAAACTCTCCGGCTTTATCCTGCCCTGCAGATAATGCTTTTAATCTTTGTTTAAGATCATCAATTGGTTTTGCAGTTTCAAGTGTTGCAAACTTTGGTTTACTTCGTGCGGCATATTCCATTGTTTGCAGGTTGAGCGTATGAATTTCTTTTTCTGCACCGCCTTTTATCTTTTTAAAAAATCCCTGTCCTGTTTTATCACCCAGCCAGTTATTTTCAACAATCTTTCCTAACCAATTGGGAATATTGAAGGCTTCTTTAGCTTCATCGTTCGGGCAATTATCAGCAACACCTTTAGCAACCTTTACCAATGTATCAATGCCTACAACATCTGCTGTGCGGAAGGTTGCAGATTTAGGGCGGCCAATTATTGGCCCTGTTAATACATCAATCTCATCTATATTCAACCCGATCTTTTCCATTAAATGAAAAATGGACATGATACTGAAAACGCCTATGCGATTGGCGATGAATGCAGGTGTATCTTTTGCAAGCACAGTTGTTTTACCAAGATAGAGATCACCATAATGCATTAAAAAATCTACTACCTCCTTGTCTGTAAACTGCGTAGGAATTATTTCAAGTAGTCTTAAATATCTTGGAGGATTAAAAAAATGTGTTCCGCAGAAATGCTTTTTAAAATCATCGCTTCGGCCTTCAGCCATCATGTGAATTGGAATGCCTGAAGTATTTGATGTTACAAGCGTTCCGGGTTTCCTGAATTTTTCAACTTCAGTAAAAACTGATTGTTTTATATCAAGCCTTTCAATAACTACTTCAATCACCCAATCGCAATCAGCAATATCTTTCATATTATCAGTGAAGTTTCCTGTCTTAATTTTCTTTACAACATCTTTTGTAAAAACAGGAGAAGGGTTTGATTTTAGCGCAGCAGTCAAAGCCTCATTCACAATTTTATTAAGATCTGCCTTTTTTTCTCCCCCACCGGTGGAGTTAGAGGGGGCCGCAATATCAAGTAATAGAACCTGCAAACCGATGCCTGCAAAATGGCATGCGATACGGCTTCCCATAACCCCGCTTCCCAATACTGCAACTTTTTTTATTTTACGTGTAAACATTTTAAATTAGTTAGTTAAACAACTATATGGAGTGAAATTACTCAAAATAATATTCAGGAAAAATTATTTGTAAATTCATAATTAAATAAATGCATTATGAGAAAAAGCACATACCTGTTTTTGCTGTCTGCAATATCACTCTTTACAACGTCACAAGCAACAGCACAATCCGGCGCTCCTGTAATAAAAGAGGCTGATGGTTTTACGGTAATTCCACATGTTGCTGTGCCGCCTGATAAAAAGCATGTTTATCGTGCCGTTTATGATGCTACCAAGGCTGCGAAACAACCAGCAGAACTAATTCCTGCGCTCAACATGGCAGGCTCTGAGTTGAATGCACTTGCAGTAAGTAATATTCCGCTGACTAATGCAAAATTTATACTGGTATTTCATGGGGCCGCTATTAATGGTATCCTGGATGATGCTCATTATAAGTCAAAGTTTGGAATATCAAATCCTAACCTGGTGGTTCTGTCAAAGCTTAAGCAAGCAGGCGTTAAAAATTTTGTATGCGGGCAAAATCTGCTTGGTGAAAACATTGATCCCAAAACAATTTCAAAAGATGTTACCGTGGCAAGTGATGCGCTGATTGTATTAATGGCATACCAGAATGAGGGATATGCATTAATAAGCTTTTGATAAGATGAAGCTCATCTATGTAACGGAACTTCCTTCATCTATCTTTTCGCCAGGGCTCACAAAATATAGTTTGCCTGCTTTGTCTTCTGCCATTAATATCATTCCATTGCTTTCAATACCTCTCATTTTTCTCGACGCAAGATTGGCTACAACAACAACCTGTTTGCCTATAATCTCTTCCGGCTTAAAATGCAGTGCTATTCCTGAAACAACAATTCGCTTTTCAAAACCGAGGTCCACTTCAAGCTTTAAAAGTTTATCTGCTTTCTCTACTTTTTCTGCTGAGAGAATGGTTCCTACTTTGAGATTGAGCTTTGCAAAATCATCATATTGTATCGTTGATTTTAAGGCCCCCTCCAAACCTCCTCCGCCAATTGGCGGAGAGGCTTTCGAAGAATCTTCAACTTTAATGTCTTCCATTTTTTGTGAATTAATATTTTTATTTTGAACGTTACCGCTTGTAGCTTTCAGCTTTTGAATCTGCGCAGCAATTTCTTCATCTTCAATTTTCCTGAACAATAATTCAGGTGCTCTTAAACTATAGCCAATACTTAAAAGCATTGCCTTTCCTGCATTTTCCCAATCCAGCATTTTATCAACCACCTTCATCATATAGATCATTTTCTTAGCTGTAAAAGGAAGAAATGGATTTATAAAGATGGCAAGATTAGCGGTTAGCTGTAAACAAATGTGAAGTGTATTATCAATTTGTTTTTGAGCTTCTCCATTGGGTTGTCCATCATCACCGGTTTGCCTGGCAACTATCCACGGCTGTTTATCCTGCATGTATTTATTTCCTTTTCTTGCCAGATCGATCACTTCATACAATGCATCACGAAATTTATACTGATCAAGGAGGTTTTGAATTTTGAATTTTGAATTTTGAATTTCTTCAAACAATTTTTTATCAGCATCATCTAAAATATCTTCATGCAGCTTGGGAACCTTGCCTTTGCAGAGCTTATGCATTAATACAAAAGTTCGGTTAACAAAATTTCCGAAGATGGAAACAAGTTCACTGTTCGTCCTGTCCTGGAAATCTTTCCATGTAAAATCATTATCTTTTGTTTCAGGAGCATTGGCGCATAAAACATAACGCAACACATCCTGCTGATCGGGAAAATCTTTCAGGTATTCATCAACCCAAACAGCCCAGTTGCGGCTGGTAGAAACTTTATCGCCTTCAATATTTAAAAATTCATTGGCGGGAACATTATCTGGCAAAACAAAATTGCCATGCGCTTTCAACATCGCAGGAAAAATAATGCAATGAAAAACGATGTTATCCTTACCAATAAAATGAACAAGTTTCGTATCTTCTTTGCACCAGTAATCAGCCCAGTTTTCTGTTAATTCTTTCGTTGCAGAAATATAACCAATGGGTGCATCAAACCATACATACAATACCTTTCCTTCGGCACCCGGTAATGGAACCTTAACCCCCCAGCTACTATCCCTCGTCATTGCCCGTGGCTGCAAACCCTTATCCAGCCAGCTTTTGCACTGACCGTAAACATTGTTCTTCCAGTCTGTATGTTCTTCTAATATCCATTGTTTTAAAAACGGTTCATAATTCTGCAAAGGGAAATACCAATGCTTTGTTTTCTTTTTTACAGGCACTGCATCACTCAATGCGCTCTTAGGATTTATCAATTGATCGGGGCTTAAAGATGATCCGCATCTTTCACATTGGTCACCATAAGCATTCTCGTTTCCACAAACAGGACAGGTTCCTATAATATATCTATCTGCAAGAAAAGTTTTCTTTTCCTCATCATAATATTGCTCCGTTTCTTTTTCCTCAAACAAGCCCTTGTCATATAAATTGGTAAAAAAATCCGAGGCAGTTTTATGATGAACTGCGTTTGATGTTCTTGAATAAATATCAAATGAGATTCCTATCTGCTCAAAACTATCTTTAATTATTGCATGATATTTATCAACTACTTCCTGCGGCTGTATTCCTTCCTTCATTGCACGAATGGTGATTGGCACACCATGTTCATCGCTGCCGCAAACAAACTTTATATCCTTCTTTTGAGCTCTTAAATAACGGGCATAAATGTCTGCGGGCAGATAACAACCGGCTAAATGTCCTATGTGCAAAGGTCCATTTGCATAGGGCAATGCAGCGGTTAATAAGTATCGTTTAAATTCTTTCATTCTCCAATCCGCCTAAGGCGGAGCTTTTAAATTTTTCCTATTGTCAAAATTATTTAGAAGTTCCTATTCCCTTTCAGGGGATAGGGGAGCAAAAATACCTTAACAAATCCATCTCCCAAAACCAATACATTTTTTAATAACTTCATTTGATGAACCGCAAAGATTTTCTTTCTTCAATAGTTCCTTTAGTAACAGTTGCAACAGCCGCAACAGGCACTAAAAAAATAAATGCAGAAGAAGAAAGCTCATTAAAAATTCCGGCCTATTTAAAAGAAGGGGATGTTATTGGAATTACCTGCCCCTCAGGTTATATAACCGAAGAAGAAATACGACCGGCTGTTAGCAAACTAAAAGAATGGGGATTTAATGTAACTACCGGCAGAACGGTTGGGGCAAGAGATTTCACTTTTGGAGGCAATGACGATCTGCGTGCTGAAGACCTACAGCAAATGCTTGATGACAGGGATATTGATGCCATTTTATTTGCACGAGGTGGCTATGGCGCCGTACGAATAATTGATAAGCTGGATTTTACTACTTTTAAAAAACAGCCTAAATGGCTGATAGGTTTTAGTGATGCAACCGTTTTTCATTCTCATGTGAACAGCAATTTTGGCATTGCTTCTATCCACTCAAAAATGTGCAACAGCTTTCCTGCAGACTGGAGCAAAGCAGAGCCATCGCAAATTGAAACGATAAATTCAATAAGAAAATGTTTGGCTGGAGAAAAGATGCAATACACTACAGTTGCAAATGAAAAAAATAAGCCAGGAACAGGTGAAGGAATATTGATAGGGGGCAATTTGTCTATCCTTCAAAATCTTGCAGGGACAGAGTCTGATATTCATACTAAAAATAAAATCCTGTTTGTTGAAGACACAGGCGAATATCTTTACAGCATTGACAGGATGTTCCGGAATTTAAAAAGGACGGGTAAGCTTGATAAACTTAACGGTTTAATTATCGGTGGTTTTAAAACAAAGCCTGATGATGCCGGTGAAGAATTTGGCAGAACAGTGTATGATATAGTTACTGAAGTTGTAAAAGAATTTTCATACCCCGTTTGTTTTGATTTTCCGGTAGGACATCAAAAAAATAATTATGCATTGAAGTGCGGAGTGAAGCACAGGCTGGAAGTCTCTGAATCGTCTGTAAATCTTATAGAAGTTTAATAGTTTATTGGTTTAATAGTTTATTCGTACGATGGTAAACATTAATGGCGCAACCAATAAACCATTTAACAAATAAACCAATTAACAAATGATAATTCCACCATACTTACAAAAAGGCGATACAATAGGATTGGTGTGCCCCGCAGGCTTTATGCCTTTAGAAAAAGTACAGGCTGCCATCAATACATTGGAGCAATGGGGCTTTAGCGTGAAAGTAGGAAAGACGGTTGGAGGAGAATCAAAAAATTATTTCTCAGCAACAGACGTTGAACGATTGAATGATCTGCAGCAAATGATGGATGATAAAAATATAAAAGCCATCCTGTGTGCAAGGGGCGGATATGGCACCGGAAGAATAATTGATAGCCTCAATTTTAAAAAATTTAAAAAGAATCCTAAATGGGTAATTGGATTTAGTGATATAACCGTTTTACATTCTCACTTATACTCTAATTATAAAATTGCTTCTCTGCATGCCCCTATGGCAGGAGCTTTTAATGATGAGGAATATAAAAATCAATACGTGCAAAGCCTTTACCTGGCTTTGGTTGGAACAGAAGCAAATTATAAATGTGAAGCACATGAATTCAATAAGCCTGGTATTGCAGAAGGAAGGTTAGTGGGTGGCAATCTTGCGCTGCTTGCCCATTTAGTTGGAACTTCTTCTGATATAAATACAAAAAATAAAATATTATTTATAGAAGATGTTGGCGAATACATTTATAATATTGACAGGATGATGTACCAGTTAAAACGCAGCGGCAAATTGGAAAAGCTTGCAGGGCTTATCGTTGGAAAATTCTCTGATATGAAAGATACTGAGCGGCCATTCGGGCAAACTGCCGAAGAAGTTATAAGAGATGTTGTAAAAGATTATGATTATCCTGTATGCTTTAATTTTCCTGTAAGCCATGAGAAAGAAAATTATGCATTGAAGATTGGAGTGAAATACACATTAACTGTTGATGCAATTGTATCCGTGAAAGAATTATCAACTACCTGAGCAATGAATCAAGCTTTTGATGAAATAATATAAAATCATTTAAATTATTGTGCTTTCCTTTTTTTATTGTAATAAATTCATCTGTGGGTTTTAAAACAGCTTTAAGTTTTTCAGTAACAGAATAAGGAATGACCTCATCATCAGTTCCATGAAAAATTGTCACCGGCACAATTACATCTTTTAAATATTCATTAACCGGCAGTTTAAATTTTGACATAAAAGAAGTAGGATAAACCGGAGCATAATAAGAGAACAAAGCAGGGATACTGTAATAAGGTGTTTCTAATACTAATCTTCTGCAATCTACCATAGTAGCCAATTCCGAGGCAATGCCGCTTCCGAAAGACCTTCCATAAATTATGATGCTGCCAGTTTTAGATTTTGTGGCGGCTAACTTATAAACAAGCCTTGCTTCATCATATAATTTTTTCTCGGTAAGTTCTCCCGTGGTTTTACCAAAGCCGGGATAGTCAGGCATCCATACTTCATAACCAAGTTTTGTAAAATTATCCGCAGCGGCTGCATAGTGATTTATGTTTGTCATATTGCCATGAAAATATAGAACCACGCCTTTTCTTAGAGAATCTTTAGGAAGAAACTGTACAATATTAAAATTCTCATTTTTATTTATTGGAATATTTACTTCTGTAAATGGAACATTAAAATGATAAATATAATCTGCAGATAATGGCTGCGGATGAAGTAAAATTTTTTCCTGGAAATAATACAAAGCAAAGCCAACAACAAAATATATAAGTACGATAATCTTTATCCATCGCAGAATTTTTCGTTTTCTATTTTTACTGTGTGCTATCGGCTGTGGGTTATCGCTCATTGAATATTCTTCCTAGTCTTTTAAAATATCTCTTACAAAATTATGGTACTCGGGAAATGAAGGTAAATTATTATGCCCGCCACCATGTATGCGGATGAGCGTTATCTTCCTGGGGCTAAGCAATTGTAATTGCTCACTGTGTTTTACCGGTATCAGCCAGTCTTTAGTGCCGTGTAAAATATAAGTGTGGCAATTTACTTTTCTTATCCACTTATCAGTTTGTAACTGGTACCTGAGCAAAAGCCGCATTGGTAAAATAGGAAAGAATCTTTGAACAGCTTTGCTGAAACTAAAGTAAGGTGCATCAAGGATAAGATAGCGTGGAGAATTCTCACTTGCCAGTTTGGTTGCAAAGCCGCTGCCAAGGCTTCTTCCATAAATTATCATGTGGTTTTCATGATACTGCTTCATCAAAGTATTATATACAAACTGCATATCGTTCAGCATTTCTTTTTCACTTCTCTTCCCTGTACTTTTTCCAAATCCCCTGTAATCAACCAATACAACATCATAATTATACCTATAAAAATCTTTTGCATATTTTGCCCAGCCTTTTATGCTGCGTGTATTGCCATGAAAATATAAAATGAGGCCATGCGGTTCCTTTACATAAAAATGAAGCCCGTTAATTCTTACACCTTCCTCTACATCAAAAAACAATTCTTTAAAGGGAACATCATACTTATAAAGAAAATTCTGCTTTAATTTTTCGGGCTTGAAAATAAATTTTTCCTGTACCAGGTACACGATTATTATTAAAATGGAATAACCGGCGATGATATATATTATAGCTGGAGACACCTTTAGTTTGTAGTTAGTAGTTGGTAGTTTACAGTTAAACTATTGCTATCTTAAAACTACAAACCATAAACTATAAACTACAAACTAATTTTATTCTTCATCCGGGAAAATGCGCTCAAGCTTTAGTTTGCTTACCGGCGTTACGATAAGGGGGAATTTTTCAACCGTTACGTTGCTTTGTTCAAGACCAAAACCTCTTTCTTCACTAAGGCTCAGTTCTTTTAACCAGAAATGTAATTTCATTACCAGCTTCTCAAAAAATGGCAATTCATTATCCCGTGATAAAAACTTTTCCATCACGATAAACTGAAAATCTCCTACCACGTTATTGCGCTGCAAACTCTCATAACGGCTGGTAACATTCACTTCCCTGTTGGAGACCATATTTTCCACTACGCTCCTGAACATAAGGTTAATGCGTGGCTCCATTCTAAAACCCATCCTGAACTCAACCCGTATAACTTCATTGGGAATAATTACATCAACTGAATATTCCGAAGTATATGGATCATCCTGCGTATCCACATGAACAAACCAATAAATATCTGCCCGCTTTGGCTTTCGGTTTAATATTGAGTAAATAATTTTATGCTCTATCTCTTTAGGATTATTGGCACTGGTTAAATAAACAAGATGGGTAGAATATTTTGGAATAGAATTATCATTACTTAACTCCTGCAGCATGGGAAGATATTGCTCCAGCCTTACAAATTCTACATAACGGTTCTTTATTTTCCGTGCCCTGAACCAAATGTACATTACACAAAAAAGTGCTCCGCCAACTATCAATGTTACAAAGCCTCCGTGCGGAAATTTATTAAGATTAGCAATTAAAAAACTTGTTTCGATGATAAAATAAACAGAGAGGTATAAATATATAAGTGGCCTGGGGGTGCGCCTTGCAACAAGAAAATTTGAAAACAACATCGAGGTTGCCAACATACAAAGCGTAATAGCAAGACCGTAGGCAGCTTCCATATTGGAGGAAGACCTGAAATATACTGTTATACCAACACAACCAATAAATAACATTGTGTTGATACCGGGAATATACAATTGACCTCTTTCCTCTGTTGGATAATTTATTTTCATTTTGGGCCACAAATTCAAACGCATACTCTCACTGATAAGTGTAAATGAACCTGTAATTAATGCCTGGCTCGCAATGATAGCAGCAACAGTTGCTATAGCAATCCCCAATATTTTAAACCACTCCGGCATCACTCCATAAAATGGATTGAAACCTGCATCGATAATTTTTTTTGTAAAGATTTTACCTGAATGATTAGATAATAACCATGCGCCTTGCCCGAGGTAATTAATAATAAGGGCAGACTTTACAAATATCCACGAGATGCGAATGTTACCCCTGCCGCAATGACCAAGATCGCTGTACAATGCTTCAGCGCCGGTAGTACACAAAAACACTGCGCCTAAAAGAAAAAAGCCATTTGGGTACTGTGTTAATAATCTTATGCCATACCATGGATTAAAAGCTTTAAAAACATACAACGCATCAAATAAATGTGCAAAGCCTAATACCGCCAGCATAGAGAACCATATCAACATAATTGGCCCAAACATTTTACCTATTGATGCAGTGCCGAATTGCTGGAAGAAAAAAAGTAAAACCAAGATTCCCAAAACAATATAAACAACAGTGGCTTCATTAATGCCACTAAAAAAATCCAGCTGCTTTAAACCTTCCACAGCAGATGTAACAGAAATTGGAGGAGTGATCATTCCATCTGCAAGCAATGATGCGCCGCCGATCATAGCAGGAAATACAAGCCATTTTTTTTGCCTTCTTACCAAAGCATATAAAGAAAAAATTCCTCCTTCTCCCCTGTTATCAGCTTTTAAAGTAAGTATCACATACTTAACTGTTGTCTGTAATGTAAGCGTCCAGATAACGCAGGATAAAGCGCCTAGTATTAATTCTTCATCAATTACTTTATCTCTTATAATCGCGTTTAAAACGTAGAGGGGGGATGTTCCTATATCTCCGTAAATAATTCCTAAGGCAATAAGTAAACCGGCTCCGGTTACTTTATTCAGGTTTTTTTTCACAATAAGTATTTAAAAACGCTTCCACACATGCATTTATTGCAAGGGAAAGTTTTACAAATTTCGACTTGTATTTAAAGAGAATCAACATAAAGAACAAATCTTTATAAAATCCTTATACATGTGGTACACAATTTTACGAAGCACTTATAAATAGCAGGTTACTTTTGTACTGTTATGGACCTCTTTATAAATAAAGTAAGCAAGGCAACACAGGTATTGATAAGTTGCAGTTTAGTTTGTTTTATTTCTGCATTGTGTTATTCAATGTCGAAATATTTGGATTATAAAATAGTGGCATTTATTTTACTGCTTACAGTTTCCATAGTGGCTGTTCTGTTTGATATTATTCCTGTGTTTATAACGGCAATATTGAGCGCACTTATCTGGGATTATTTTTTTATACCGCCGCATTTTACTTTGCAGGTAGGTTCTACAGAAGACTCCATCTTATTGCTGATGTATTTTGTTATAGCGCTTGTTAATGCAGCGCTAACTTATAAAATAAGGCAGATAGAAAAAATTGGCAGGGCCAAAGAAGAGAAGGCAAATACAGTTAAACTGTATGATACATTATTGAACTCGCTTTCGCATGAACTTAGAACGCCTATTGCTACTATTATTGGCGCAACAGATAACCTGCAATCAAACAATCATAATCTTACAGATAAAAATAAAGAAGAGCTTATCACTGAAATATCCAAGGCAAGTTTCCGGCTCAATCAACAGGTAGAAAATCTTTTAAGCATGTCCCGGCTTGAATCAGGATTTCTCCAGCCAAAAAAAGACTGGTGTGATATTATTGAAGTTGTTTACGATGCAGTTAAAAGAATTGAAGAAAATAATATTTCACAAAAGATAACCATAAATGTAAATCCTGATATTCCATTTTGCAAACTTGATAAAGCCATGATGGAACAAATTATTTACAACCTTGTAAACAATGCTGTTCAGTACACAAAAGAAGATAACAGGATAGATATAATTGCTCATTGCCATGCAGATGTACTGGAATTAATTGTAGAGGACAATGGAAAAGGATTTCCGGAAGATGAGATAAGTAATGTGTTCAATAAATTTTATCGGTTAAGGAATACAAAAACAGGCGGCACCGGTTTAGGATTATCCATTGTGAAAGGATTTACCGAAGCGCTGGGAGGAACTGTTTATTTACAAAATTTAAAAACCGGAGGTGCAAGATTCACAATTCATATTCCTGTGCAAACTTCTAATTTAAAAAATATTAAAAATGAATAAGGCGGAGATATTAATTATAGATGACGAGGCGCAGATCCGCAAACTGTTAGAGATAACTTTACAGAGTAATAATTACACAGTTAACCAGGCAGATAATGCAAAGAATGGATTGATAACTGCAGAGAATCATCCGCCTGATATGATCATTCTCGATCTTGGTTTGCCTGATGATGACGGGCAATCAGTTTTAAAAAAATTAAGAGAATGGTACACAAATCCCGTATTAATTCTTTCAGTAAAAAATAATGAAGAAGATATTATCAGCGCTTTGGACAATGGTGCAAATGATTACCTGGTAAAGCCTTTTCGTACAGGCGAATTGTTAGCAAGGATACGTTCCGCTTTGCGTAATTCAGCGGTAGAAGAAGGAGATACAACAATTACATGCGGCGAAATATCAATTGACCTGGAAGCAAGAACGATCAAAAAGAATAATGAATCAATTAAACTTACTGCTACAGAATACAGGCTGCTTTCATTGCTGGCAAAAAACGAAGGGAAAGTTTTAACGCATCAATATCTTTTGCGTGAAGTATGGGGACCGGGATACATAAATCAATCGCAATATTTAAGAGTGTTCATTGCACAGCTGAGAAAAAAAATTGAAACAGATGCAAACCGGCCGGAATATATTATTACTGAATCAGGAATTGGTTACCGCTTTATAAGTAAAGAAGAATAAATTAAAACAAGTTATTCTTCATCAGGATAGATACGGTTAAGTTTAAGTTTGCTTACAGGTGCTACTATCAGCGGGAATTTTTCAACAGTTACATTGCTTTGCTCAAGACCAAAACCTCTTTCTTCACTAAGACTTTTATCTTTTATCCAGAAATGTAATTTCATTATTACCTTCTCAAAAAACGGTAATTCATTGTCCCGTGATAAGAATTTTTCCATAACAATAAACTGAAAATCACCTACCACATTATTTCGTTGCAGGCTTTCATAACGGCTGGTAATATTTACCTCCCTGTTGCTAACCATATTTTCTACCACATGCCTGAACATTAAATTAATGTGTGGCTCCATCCTGAAACCTAACCGGAATTCAATTCTTATAACTTCATTCGGAATAATTACATCTACAGAATATTCTGATGTGAACGGATCATCCTGCGTATCCACATGAACAAACCAATAAATATCTGCACGCTTTGGTTTCCTGTTTAAAATAGAATAAATGATCTTATGTTCTATTTCTTTTGGATTATTGGCACTGGTTAAATAAACAAGGTGGGTTGCATATTTAGGGATAGAATTATCATTACTAAGTTCCTGCAGCATCGGCAGGTATTGCTCCAGCCGTACAAATTCAATATACCTGTTCTTAACTTTTCTTGCCCTGTACCATAAATACATCATTGTAAACATAAACATGGCAACAATTGTTGTAATATAACCACCATGTGTAAATTTTAATAAAAGCGCAATAAGAAAAGCAATTTCGATAATACCGTATACCAATAAAAAGAGGTAGATGAGCCATGACCGTACCCTGTGTATCACCATATAATTAGCATACAAAACTGTTGTAGCCAACATCGTTATAATTATTGCCAGTCCGTACGCAGCTTCCATCCTGGCAACAGTTTGAAAATAGAGAACAACAGTAACACAGCCAATAAACATCATAGTATTTATTCCGGGAATAAACAATTGCCCTCTTTCTTCTGATGGATATTTTATTTTAAGTTTTGGCCAAAGATTTAACCGCATAGCTTCACTGATGAGTGTAAAAGAACCTGAAACCATTGCCTGGCTTGCGATAATAGCTGCTATGGTTGCAATAGCCACACCCACAAGCACAAACCATTCGGGCATAAGATCAAAAAAAGCATTGATGTGCAACTGGGCTTTTACATCGTCTGATATTATTAATCCTTTTCTATTTGCCAGCAGGTATGCACCCTGGCCTATGTAATTTAAAAGCAGGCACGCTTTTACAAATATCCATGATACACGTATGTTGCCGCGGCCGCAGTGCCCAAGATCGCTATACAATGCTTCCGCACCTGTTGTACATAAAAATACTGCGCCCAATAGCCAGAAGCCGGAAGGATAAATAGATAAAAAATTAATAGCGTAATAGGGATTAAAAGCTTTGAATATGCTCAGATCATCCATTACGTGAGCAGCGCCCAATACAGCTAACATAGAAAACCATATAAACATTACCGGACCAAACATCTTACCTATTGAGGCCGTGCCGAATTGCTGTAAAAAAAAGAACAGGGCTATTATAGCCAGTACTATCATCACGATAGTATTGGTATGGATATTTTCTAAAAAAGGCATTTCACGCAAACCTTCAATAGCAGATGTTATGGATATTGGCGGTGTAATGATGCCATCTGCAAGTAAGGCAGCGCCACCTACCATGGCGGGATAAACAAGCCATTTATACCTGCGCCGCACCAATGCATACAATGCAAAAGTTCCGCCTTCACCCCTGTTATCTGCACGCAATACCATTATTACATACTTAACAGTTGTTTGCAATGTGATCGTCCATATAATGCAGGAAAGGCTGCCAATAATTAATGTATCGGATATTAACCTGTTATGAATAATGGCGTTGAAAACGTAGAGGGGGGATGTTCCTATATCTCCGTAAATAATTCCTAAGGCAATAAGTAAACCGGCTCCGGTTACTTTATTGAGGTTTTTTCTCACAAATAATTTTTATGTTCTTCTACAACGAAATTTTATTTGCCGGTAATATTCCGACATAAAAAATATTAGACAAATGTAGACGATTTTAAAATATTGTTGAGTGCTAATTTACTTATGAATTGGCAGAAGGAATGGTAAAATAAAAAGCAGAGCCTTTATCTATTTCACTTTCAACCCACATGCTGCCACCATGGCGTTTAATAATCTCTGAAGATATATACAAACCTATGCCTGAGCCTGAAAACGTGGAGGCCAAACCCCGCACACGAAAAAAGCGTGTGAATACTTTATCAAGATCATCTTCGGGAATACCTATACCATGATCGGTGACACTTATCAGTATCTCTTTATTTTTTATACTTGTATCTATCGTTACTTTTTTCCCGTTGGGAGAATATTTTATGGCATTGGTAAGAATATTTATAACCACCTGTTCAAGCCTGTCTCTATCTGCCCTTACCATTAATTTTTTATTGTTTGCGTTAAGAATTAATTGGTGGTTAGTGCTTGTTTGCTGAATATTCTCAATAACGTCTTCAAGAAACGGAGTAAGATCGAAGTTGGTTCTGTTTAATTCAAGTGCACCCGTTTGTATTTTAGATACATCGAGCAGATCGGAAATAAGATTGGTTAATCTATTTACCTGGTTTAATGTTTTATTTACAAAATCAATGTTAGTATCCCCATGCATTTTATGCTCCAGTATCTGCAGGTTTGCTTTAATAACCGTTAAGGGTGTTTTTAATTCATGGCTTGCCATTGCCATAAATTCATCTTTGTAATGATTTAACTCCTGCAGCCTTTCGGTGAATAGTTGCCGCTGCTTTTCTATCTCTGCTTTCTCCGTAATATCTCTTGCAACTTTTGATGCACCTATCACTTTTCCATTCTTATCTTTTACAGGCGAAACCGTTAAAGAAATATTTACTTCCCTGCCATCCTTTGTTCTTCTTATGGTTTCAAAATGGCTAATTCTTTCGCCTTTACGTATCTTATTAATTATTTCTGTTTCTTCGCTCAACCTGTCTCCCGGAATAATAATAGAAATATGTTTCCCTATGGCTTCAGTTTGATCATAGCCGAATATTTTTTCTGCACCGTGATTCCAGCTTGCAATAATTCCGTCGAGACCCTTGCTTACAATAGCATCATCTGATGAATCAATGATAGCTGCCAGCATAGCTTGCTTTTGTTCTGCACTTTTTAGCGCAGTAATGTCCCGGGCAATTTTGGATGCGCCAATAATATTTTCTTTATTATCCTTAATCGGAGAAATAGTTATAGCCGCCAGGAACCGTGTTCCATCTTTCTTTCTGCGAACAGTTTCATAATGATTTATCTTCTCCCCCTTTTTTATTTTTGAGATGATTGTATGTTCTTCTGTAATTAGCTCATCAGGAATAATAAGCGATATATTCTTACCAACAGCTTCCTCAGCAGTATAACCAAAAATAGTTTCAGCAGCAGGGTTCCAGCTGGTGATAGTACCATTAAGATTTTTACTGATAATAGCATCTTCTGAAGAAAGAACTATAGCAGAAAGCCGGGCAAGGTCTTCTAATGTATCCATTTACCTTTTTAAAAAAATTATAATCTTTTAATATTAATAATCTTTACTGGGGGATCGAATGATTCTTCATAATCGGATTGTTGGTGTATTTTTCTAACAATATCCATGCCTTTAATCACTTTGCCGAATGCAGCAAAACCCTGTTTATCGGCATTAGCAAGTCCGCCATAATCATAGACCGGCTGATCTCCTACACAAATGAAGAACTCGGAGCTGGCAGTTCCGGGCGTTGTTCTGGCTAAAGATATAATTCCATCTTTATGCAAAATCCCGGTTTTATTAGTTGGCTCATGGGGAATCCCGGGCAAACTAATTCCCTTTTTATAATTGGTTTGCCATATACCTCCCTGTATTAATTCTGATTTAAACGATGCAGATGGCTGGTTCTCTTTTTTTAGCACTCGGTAAAAAGAACTGTTATTGTAAAATCCTGAATCAACATAAGATAAAAAAGCAGCTACACTTTTGGGGGCCTGCTCTGGGTATAACTCAACTTCTATATCACCAAATGTTGTTTCAATTAATACATGAGGGTTTTTATATTTTGGATGGGAACAGGAAACCAATAAATAAAATAACGCCGGTACAAAAAGTAATTTGGTTTTCATTAGATTATCAATAATACAAAACTACTTTAAGCTATTTAAATTCCTGTACATAGCAATATGCAATGTCCTGTACTTTGCCGGGCAATTCATAAACAGCTACATGCTTTATTTTTTCATTAAGCAGATTTTTACGATGGCCCCTGTCGGGGATGCCCTCATCTATCAGCAGGTCTACAATTGCATCCCTGACATCTTTATAACCAAGAGAGAGATTTTCAAAGTAAGGAAGCGATGAGTGTTCAAAAACATTTTTCTTAGCCATTAATAATCCATATTGTTTTGCATCGGTATACATTACAGGATTTATGGTTAGAGGATTTAATGGTTTCATCTTTTTTAATATAACAACCAGTTCCCTGGCAGCTACTTTTACTTCATCATCCACATCATTTTTCTGCAAATAACCTTCAACGTAAGTACAATACTTCGCAGGGTTTGTTCTTAGATTATTTATTTCATTTATCATTTCCTGTTCACGGCTGGTTAAGACAGCATTTGTAATTTCTGAATTATTAACGGGCTTATTGGGAACTAAAGTGACGGCAGTTTTATTTACGGGTTTAACAGGTGGTGTAAATTTTTTAGCTGTAACAACCGGTTTACTTTTTATAGGTGCTTTGGCCTTTGTAACAGCGGTATTCGTTTTAACAGGTACCTTTGATTTATTAGGAACAACAGCCTTTTTTACCGGTGCTTTTTTAGCCTGTGAATAGGATTGGCCGGGACTAAAAGCAACCAGCAGCATAAGAAGCAATATATTTTTTTTCATAATTATTTCAGGTTGATAGTTGTTGTATTACCTGTATATTTTTCCAATTCAATTAACAGATTTGCTATTTTAATATTCCATTTATCCTGTTCCTGTACATTTTGCCCATAGGTAGTTTGCTGATCATATTCCATATTCATAGCTCTTCGCTGCTCAGCAACATCTCTGAAAATAGCCCTTGTTGTAGTGGCAAACATATCTGCAGATGATATTGTTTCAGAAACTCTTTTTAAAAAAAGCCGCTTATGATATTCAGCAATATCAAAATGCAATTGCTCATGTTCTATACTTTTAATATTTACCCTGTTCAACCATGAGCTGCAGGGAAAAAAATAGGTTAAGGTATTTATTATTACAGAGCCGTCTTGAGGTAAAACTTTATATCCCGATTTTATCATTGTAAAAGCAATCATTGTTTTACCGGTATCGGCCATACCTCTAAAATCAGCGGGAGCTAATTTCTTTGTTGAAGACCATAGGATGGTATCGCAGCCTGGTTGCGCTGAACAATTAATTATTGATATCACTAGCAATATGGTTACTATGTATTTGATGGCAGTTAGTTTGAAGATTTTTGATATCGTAAGGTAAAAATAATTTTACAATACTTTTAAATAGCCCCGTCATTTATCTTAATAATCTCATCTGCTTTTTTTATCGTAGTTGCCTTTTAAAGCATACCATCCAAAAATGGTTAAGCCAACAGCAATAGGTAAAAAGACAAGAAGTATAATTATCCAGGGAATGGGATTACTGATGTCGCCCTTTGTATGACCATTTATATTATCAATGGCGCTTATCATCAACATGATAAATAAAACAGGACCGATAAGCATCCATATAATTCCGAGATTACGCTTTAGGTTATCCATGTTTTGAATTTAATTTGTTTGATAAATACAAACTTCCGATAATAAAACACAGCGCTGCAACACCAATGGGATACCACAAACCCGATAATGCATTCGTGCCGGGTAATGTTGTTATCAATGTTGCAATAAACGGAACTAATCCTCCAAACACTCCGTTACCAATGTGGTATGGTAATGACATAGAAGTATAGCGAATTTTAGTCGGAAAGAGTTCTACCAAGAACGCTGCAATAGGCCCATACACCATGGTAACGAAAAGCACCATTACAAAAACCAACACTATTATTTTCGCTTTTGAATCTTGCCCAAGCGTTATTTGCCAATTAGGACTTCTTTTTATAGGTGATGAAATTTTTGATGCACTTTTTAAAACCGTGCCGTCAGTAAATTCAATCGTATTCCGTGGATATTGGCCATTAGCGCTAACATAGTTCCATGTTTCGGAAAACGGTTCCATCGCCGTCACTTCTTTTTTTGTTACATCAGCTTCCTTATATATCTCATTAAATATTGGCCTGTAAAACAACACACCCAACAGCATACCTGCCATCATGATATTTTTTCTTCCCCATTTATCACTTAGCCATCCAAACAAAACAAAAAAAGGAGTTGCCATGGCTAATGCAATAAGTATAATGATATTCCCCTGCTCATAATCGATGTTGCATTTGGTAAGAATAAAATTTTGTGCATAGAACTGGCTGGTGTACCAGATAACGCCCTGCCCCATTGTTGCTCCAAATAATGCCAGTAACACCATTTTAAAGTTTTCTCTTTTTCCAAAACTTTCTTTCAAAGGATTGGCAGATGTTTTTCCCTCGCTTTTTAATTTTGTAAACATTGGCGACTCTTTCATCTTGAGCCGGATGATGATAGAAACAATAACCAACACAATGGAGAGCAAAAAAGGATAACGCCATCCATTGCCATTTGTAAATTCATCTACACCAACTAAACGGCGAATACCAAGGATTACGCCCAAAGAAAGAAAGAGACCTAATGTTGCCGTGGTTTGTATCCAGCTTGTATAAAAACCTCTCCTGTTTGGCGGCGCATGTTCTGCCACATAGGTTGCTGCGCCACCATATTCGCCGCCCAAAGCAAGGCCCTGTAACAACCGAAGCATAAGAACAAGAAATGGCGCCCAGCCTCCAATAGTTGCATAAGAAGGAACGCAACCAATTAAAAATGTTGCACCACCCATTAAAACGAGCGTTAATAAAAAAGTATATTTTCTGCCGATGATGTCGCCTAGTCGTCCAAAAAATATTGCACCGAAAGGGCGAACAATAAAACCAGCGGCAAAGGTCGCAAGGGTTGATAATAATGCAGCAGTAGGATTTTCAGCAGGAAAGAATTTTTGTGCAATAATGGTTGAGAGACTACCGAAGATGTAGAAGTCGTACCACTCTATCAGTGTTCCTACTGAGGAAGCAGTTATTACTTTCCAGATCCCTTTTGCTGATTGCATGGTTAAATGTAAGGATGAAAATAATTATTTTGTGATTATATGTTCCAGAGGAACATTTTGCAGGTAGAATAAATTATTCCGATGGAACACAAGTTTATATATCAAAGGATGCTGTCTTTAGTGATAATAATTTCTTTTGTCTCACGAATATCAAGTGCATCTTTTCCTTTGAAGAAAATCTTTGCGCCATTTGCTCCGCCTAAAAATATTTTTTGAGAAGAAAAATATTCGTCATTGATTTTTAAAAATGCACCTTCCCTTAAGCCAATAACGGGAGTATCATTTGCTTCATGAAATTCTTTTATCCTGTCGTCCCTGGTTTCGCCCATGTGTGTTGAGCCTGGATCGGGATCGATGTAATGAGGATTTATTTGCAGCGGAATTAAATTGATGGCATCAAAACCTTTGTTTGGATAGATAATAGGCATATCGTTAGTGGTACAAATTGTTTTGCAGGCTAAGTTGCTTCCGGCGCTGGAGCCAATGTAACGCATGCCTTTGGTAAGTACTGCATCATTTATTTTTTGCAATAGATCAAATTGCTGTAAATGGGTTAGTAACCTGAATGTATTTCCGCCGCCTACAAATATTGCTTTGAAATTATCTATATTGTTACCAACTTCATGAATTCCTGTTACACCAATGTCAAAGAGTTTAAACCTGTCTGTTACTTTTTGTGTGTACGTATTCCAATTGGTTTTATCCGCAGCGTAAGGGACAAAAACAATTTCAGTAATATCTTTTAGAAAGTTTTTAATTGTTTCTTCAAAAGGATCTAAATAGCCGCTGCCTGCAACTGATGAACTTGAAATGAGAAGAATTGATTTTTGCATAAGGTGAAATTAAATGGAATTTACCAATCCAAAGTACAAGCTTCGTCTTTGCGAGGAGGAACGACGAAGCAATCTCATATTAGTTTGCAATCTTAGGCAGCATCTATAAATCCTGAATGTCTTCCCACAAATCCCTCCATGTGGGATTTAACTTTTGTATCAAGGCTTCTTTATCTTTCCTGCTGCCACCTTTTATTTGCTTTTCTCTTTCTATTGCTTCTTCAATTTGAGATAATACTTCATACCAAACTATTTTATTGCAATTGAATTTTGCTGTAAAGCTTTCTGGATAAAATTTTGTTTTATGTTCCCATATCCGTGCTCTTAACTCTGCTGTTACACCTGTATATAAAACTTTATTGTATTGGTTTGTTATGATGTATACGCAGCCTCCGCGTTTCATTTTACTTTTATTATATGGCAAATATATTATGAGATTGCTTCGTCGTCGTGCCTCCTCCTCGCAAAGACGTGGCATTGTGCTGAATCGCTAAATATTTATTCTTTGATGGGCGGCTGCCGGATAGAAGCGGAAAGCCTGCCCTTCGTCAGGCTGAGGCAAGCCAGGGCAGCTTGCAGCGAATAGCCGGAACTAAAGTTGAACAATGAACAGATGAACACAGCCCCAGCAATCCTTCGATAAACTCAGGATGACAACACTCTGCCGGACACAAAAAGCCCCGCCACTTTTTACAGTCCGGGGCACATACCTATGAAAGTACACACACAACAATTATTTTAATCAGGCTTTTTACCTTCTAAAAAAGTATTGATCGTGCTGATCTGGGCCTGGTTATTCTGATCTGATTTTACGGTGTAATTACTGTAGAAGCTTTCTACATCGGCGATGGAATTATGCAATTCCATATTGCGACGGAGGTAGGCGGGAACAGATTCAAACTCGTTGTTAGGATCCGCAGCGTTTACGTTAAAGGATAAGTTCCTCAACTTTGCCAAGCGTTCCATAGCCTTGCGCTTTAGTTCGTCCGTTTCGTCAGGCATTGCCTGCTCCTCTACATTCGACATCATGATCGGCTGAGCTTGTTGTACATTTTGTTCGGGCTCCTCCGTCGCTTCTAAGGAATCTTTAACTACCAGCTGCATTTCGATAGCAGGTTCGTCAACCTGTGCCGATAGCTGCAACGGCAGTGGTTCCTCGATAGTCTTCTTGGATTCCTGTTGTTGCTGTTGCGGCTCTTCTACATAAAGGTTGGAAGGCTTGGCAAGGTAGCCGCCTGACGTCGGGGCGGTTACTGATACAGCTTCTTTATTTATTTGTCGATTTTCGTATTTTGGTATTTCAGCAGTAATAGGCGCTGGTATTTCGGCAGGGATTGGATCAGGAGTTGAAGATAATTCGAAATGAATTATTTCAGGCTCTGATTTATCAACAGTAGTTTTACGATTCTCGATTGGTATCTCTACGATTTCCCTCACCTCTTCTCTCTCCATAAGTTGAGAGGGTGAAGCCTCTTCTATAATTGTTGGTGCCATCGCATCCTTTATCAGTTCAGCTACAGGCTCTACTTTTGGTTCGGATTTACCTTGTTGCTTTAGATCTAACTGAGGTAACGGTTCTTCTTTGGGAGTTGCCTTTTCATCGAATTGGAAAACGGGTTGCTGGTAAAGATTTTTCTTCTCTTCAGGCTGCGCCAATGTCATTACGATCTTCTCTTCTTTTTTAGTTTCTTCTTTTGGAGCTTCTTTTTTATCAAACGGATCTTTATGCTCAAAGCCTGTTGCAATTAATGTGATACCAATTTTTTCTCCCAGGTTATTATCATACCCTAATCCTAAAATCACATCTGTGTTTTCTCCTGCCTGGCTTAACAGATGGTTTTGGATTGTTTCCACTTCATCCATTGTAAATTCTGTATCACCTTCGGCAGAATTGATATTGATAAGGATCCATTTTGCGCCTTTGATATCATTATCATTCAGCAATGGTGAATTCAATGCATCTTCAATTGCCTGTTGTGCCCTGTTCTCTCCTTCGCATGCACCGCTGCCTAAGATTGCAACACCGCCATTACGCATTACTGTGCATACATCCGCAAAGTCAACATTGATCTGCCCGGTACTGCTGATCACATCTGTGATACATTTTGCTGCGGTAGCTAAAACGTTATCAGCTTTGCTGAATGCCGCTTTCATAGTAAGGTTACCAAACTGGTGACGCAGCTTATCATTGCTTATTACAAGCAATGTATCAACATGATCTTTTAATTTACGAATGCCTTCTTCTGCCTGGGCAATTCTTTTCTTCCCTTCGTACGCAAAAGGTGTTGTTACAATACCTACGGTAAGAATGCCAAGGTCTTTACAAATTTTTGCGATGATGGGTGCACCTCCGGTTCCGGTTCCACCACCCATACCGGCAGTAATGAACGCCATCTTGGTATTCACTTCAAGTATTCGTTTTATTTCTTCAAGGCTTTCTTCAGTTGCTTCCCTCCCGATTGCAGGATTAGCGCCAGCTCCAAGCCCTTGTGTAAGATGTGGACCAAGTTGTATTTTATTTGGTACGCTACTTTGTGAAATAGCCTGCGCATCTGTATTGCAGATGATGAAGTTTACACCATCCGAAATCTGGCTAAACATATAATTTACGGCATTGCTACCGCCACCGCCAACACCAATTACTTTGATGATGGACGATTTTTCTTTAGGCAAATCAAAATGTATCATAAGATTATATTATGTGGGTTAGTATGAGTTATTTGTTTATTTGTTTATCCGTTTATCAGTTAGCCTTATACCAATTAACCAATAAACTTTTAAACAGATTAACATTTAAAGTTTTGCGTCTTCTTCTTCTTTAAAAAGATCAATCAATCCATTCTTGAAAGAATCCATAAAGCCTTTTAATGTTTTGCGCTGTTTTACTTTTGCTGCTTTTTCATCTACCATCACTTCTTCTGTTTCTTCAGCCTGTTGTTGTAAAGCTTCGGGTACAGTTACTTTTCTGAACTGCATTTCAAACTGCTTGCGCTTGTTCTCATAATCATTGTATCCTTTCAATATCAAACCAAGACAGGTTGAATACATTGGCTTTGCCAGTTCTTCAATATGTCCCGGCGCAAGATGTTCATTTGGATAACCAATTCTTGCATTCAATCCGGTAACATATTCAGTTAACTGAATTAAGTGCTTCAGCTGAGAGCCGCCTCCGGTAAGTATTACACCGCCATTCAGCATCCTGTTATCCAACCCAACCTGCTTTAAATGGTAAGAAACAAAGTCCATTATCTCGCTCATGCGTGCCTGGATGATGCCTGCAAGATTTTTTACAGATATTTCTTTGGGGGCCATGCCACGCAAACCGGGGATAGTTATAAATGCATTTGATTTAGCTTCTTCTGCCAAAGCGCTGCCGAACTGAACCTTCATTTGTTCAGCCTGTGTTTTTAAAACACCTAAACCTGTTTTAATATCGTTGGTAATATTCTCGCCGCCGAAAGGAATTACAGCAGTGTGCTTTAAAATGCCTTCATAAAAAACCGCAAGGTCTGTAGTACCACCACCAATATCAACAATGGCAACACCAGCCTCCAGATCATGATCGCACATTACTGCTGCTGCAGATGCTAATGGTTGAAGAACAAGATCTTTTGTTTTCAACCCTGCTTTATCTACGCTTCTGTTTATATTTCTGATAGCATTTTTATCACCGGTAATGATGTGAAAATTTGCGCCAACTTTTACACCGCTGTAACCGATCGGATCAGGAATGTTCTGGAAATTATCTACTGTAAATTCCTGCGGGATAACATCAATGATCTGGTCACCCGCAGGGATGTACGTTTTGTATTGATCATTTATCAGCTGGTCAATCTCTGACTGCTTAATTTCTTCATCCGTATTCTGACGTACAATGTCACCACGGGTTTGAAGACTTTTAATGTGATGGCCTGCAATACCAACATATACTTCGCTTATCGGCAAAGTTGGATTGCTTGCATAACAATTTTCAAGAGCCGTTTGTATGGCTTTAATGGTTTGATCGATGTTCAACACCATGCCGTGTTGTACACCGTTGCTGTTGGCCCGGCCAAAGCCAAGTATTTCAAGTTTGCCAAACTCGTTTTTACGTCCGGCAATGGCGGCAATTTTTGTAGTGCCAATGTCCAGACCGACAATAATGGGTTGTTCGCTGTTCATAGTTGTATGTGTTTTTGTTGTGTGTTGATATTTTTAATAATCATTTTTTGGAGGCAAAACTGCCTTCGGTTTTGTTACTTGTTTTATAATTGGTTTTGTTGCTTGTTTTATAATTGGTTTAGTAATTTTTTTTGTCGGTGCTGATTTTAATACAACCGTTTTTTTAAGCGGATTTGGATTTGGTCTTCCATTGGATGTGGATTTGCTTTTTGTTGAGCTTGATTTTGTTAAAACAGTAGCAGGTTTAGGTTTTGCAGTAGCAGACTTTAACCAGAACGGTTTTTCAACCGGATGAGAATTTTTCTTTTCAGAAACAATTGTTTTTGAAAGGATAGCATTTGGTTTTTCAGTGGATGATGGAATTGTTTTCACAGGTGCTGTAACTACAGGTTTAGGGGCTACAGTCAAAGGTTGTTCATCGGGAATATCATCAAGCTGGGGGGCTACAGGAATAATATTATCATCCTGTTGTTGATCTAACTGAATATTATTCATGCTGTCACTTGCCTGTTTTTGTGCATTGGCAACTATACTTTGCATTATTTGTTTTGTTCTTAGTAGATCCTGTACAATATCTTCTGTACCTCTTTTTACAGCAACTATCTGCCCTTTATATTGCACATTTATTTTTGAGTATGTACTCCATCCAACTTTTGTTGCCACCTGTTTATAAAACGTGAGGAGATTACTAAATTTCTCTTCATAATTATCTGCATTCCCAAAAACAATAATTTGATTCCCCACTTTGGGTATCATTTCGAAAGTTCTGTCGGCAGTAATGTCTATTTGATCGATTTGTGCCATCCAGAATGGATCTTTTACAATATAATTACTGATGTTTTTTACATCCCTTAATAAATTGCTGTCAGTTTTTGTAAGTGCATTTTGCTGCGCAGGAAAATTGCTGAATACAGGCACCCGTGCTGATGACTTATCACTTAAAGGCAAGGCAGCAAGGGATGTATCCAGGTAAAAGGATGAACCTGTACTGGTAAAAATTCGTGCTATGGGTTCTCTTTCCATAACATCAACACGAAGCACTTCATTATTATCAAAGAACAGCTCGGCATTTTTTATCCATTGATTTTTTTTCAGCGTATTTTCAATTGAAGCAAGATTAAATGAACCTAATGTTTTACCGGGTAAGCTTCCGCCACAAAGCTTTTCCAGGATGCCGCTGATCTCTTTTTTATCAATGAAAAAATTCTCCTGGATACCGCTGATATTTATGTTCACCCCTTTACAACGTTTATTATTTCTCAGGCTGATAGCAGCGCCCAGCAATACAACCGTTGCCAGCCCCAGTATTGACCAAAGGATATTGGCAAAAATTCGTTTAGAGTTATATCGTCTTTTTTCTGGCATTGCCCCTGTGCCCTAAAAGGGTATATTTTGATTTTTAAGAATAATTTGTTTTATAGGTTCTATCAATGTGTCTATGTCTCCTGCACCGGCCGTAATAAATATCTCACCCCAGTCCTCTCCACCTGTGGAGAGGGAATTTTTCGAAGACTGTAAATAATTTAAAAGCTCTTCTTTAGTTTTTATGCTTGCTTTTATCATACTCATTTCATTTAAGATTAACTCACTAGTTACACCTGCAATTGGTACCTCCCTTGCAGGATAGATTGGTAAGAGAATCACCTCGTCTGCCATATCAAGAATATTTGCAAACTCGGCAGCAAAATCTTTTGTACGTGAAAAAAGATGCGGCTGAAAAACAACAGTACATTTCATACCGCTGAATAAAGTTTTAGCACCTGTTATCAATGCTTTTAATTCTTCAGGATGGTGTGCATAATCATCAATGAATATTTGTTTATCAGTTTTAATGATGTACTCAAACCTTCTCTTTACTCCTTTAAAATTTTGTACGGCAGATTTTATTTTAGCGGGTTCAATTTTTAAATGATGCGCCACCGAAATTGCTGCCACTACGTTCTCCACATTATGCATGCCTCCCATATTTAAAACAACATTATCAAGCGTCCAGTCTGCTGTCATTACATCAAACAGGTAGCTTCCATGACTCATAGTTATGTTGGAAGCATATACATCCGCAGCATCATTTTGCAGGCTATATCTTAAATGAATTGGCGCTGACAGTTCCTGATCTTTTTTCAACCCATGTTTACTCAAAAGCAATCCATTAGATTTTATTTTTCCGGCAAATTCAACAAAGGCATTTTGCATTGCCTCTTCTGTGCCATATATATCCAGGTGATCGGCATCCATTGCAGAAATAATGGCCACATCAGGTTTTAATTTTAAAAAGCTGCGGTCATACTCATCTGCCTCTACTACACAAACATTTTTTTCATTGCTCTCCCACACTTCGGCCGGAGCCTGCGACCAGAAATTGGTATTATAGTTAACAGCAACACCGCCTAAAAATGCATTGCAACCATACCCGCTGTCGCGAAGGATATGAGCAATCATTGCGCTGATAGTAGTTTTGCCGTGGGTGCCCGCAACACAGATATTAAAAGAATCTTCAGTTATCTTTCCCAAAACATCACTGCGTTTTAAAAGCGTGTAATTATTTTTTTGATAATAAGTAAACTCCCTGTGTTCTTTTGGAACAGCCGGCGTATATACAACCAATTGGGCATCCCTATCCAATAAATTGATATCATCTCTATAATGGATCTTTATTCCTTCGGCTTCCAGTTGCTTTGATAAATTGGTTTCTGTTTTATCATAGCCACTTACCGTAACTCCTTTCGAAGAGAAATACCTGGCCAGGGCGCTCATGCCAATGCCGCCGATGCCGATAAAATAAATCCTTGATATTTTTTTAAGATCAACCATTTAATGTTTTCAAAATTTCATTTGCAATTAATTCATCGGCATTGGTGTTACCCAGCTTTGCAATATT
Organism: Chitinophagaceae bacterium; assembly: GCA_028288585.1. Classification (GTDB taxonomy): domain Bacteria; phylum Bacteroidota; class Bacteroidia; order Chitinophagales; family Chitinophagaceae; genus Ginsengibacter. The sequence goes on from JAQBNL010000082.1 coordinate 61,374, forward strand.
TTCTTTTAACTCATTTGTTTTAACGGAATCATTTGCCAATGCTGCTATTGCATTTATTAATTTTTCGTTAACCTCACTATCATTTATCATAATGGCGGCATGTTCCGTTACCAATGCATTAGCATTTGCAGTCTGATGATCTTCTGCGGCATGAGGATAAGGAACAAAAATTACCGGCTTAGCTACTATACTTAATTCTGCTATTGCCATTGCACCTGCCCTTGACACAACTATATCTGCGGCTGCATAGGCATATTCCATATTATTTATAAAAGCATTTGTCCAGATGTTGGTTCTTTCTTCTTCAGCGACGGCTGCTGCCGATGCATATCCTTTGCCTGTTTGCCAGATAAGCTGCAGGTTATTTTCTTTAAAAAAGTTGAGATTATTTTCAATTACCGTATTAATACTTTTTGCCCCAAGACTGCCTCCCATTACAAAAACCGTTTTCAATTCTTCTTTTAATCCAAAAAAATCAAGCGCTTCTTTTCTTGATATTTTTTTATCAGAAAAAATATTTCGAACAGGATTACCTGTCATAAGAATTTTTTCTTTTGGAAAAAATTTATCCATGCCATATGAGGCAACAAATATTTTGGTGGCTTTTGCTGCAAGAATGCCATTGCTTTTACCTGCGTGGGAATTACTCTCATGAATGAATGTAGGAATACCTCTTGTTTGCGCTAACCTTACAACCGGGAAGCTTGAATAGCCGCCAACACCAATAACTGCATGTGGTTTAAAATCATTCAAAATCTGTCTTACCTGTCCAAAACTTTTTGCAAGCTTGAAGGGTAATAAAATATTTTTAAATAAAGAACTCCTGTTATACCCTGCGATGTACAACCCTATAATCTTATACCCGGCCTGCGGTACTTTTTCCATTTCCATTTTTCCTTTGGCGCCTACAAATAAAATTTCAATATCAGGTTGCTTTGCCTTTAATGCATTAGCTATTGCAATGGCCGGAAAGATATGTCCTCCCGTACCGCCGCCGGCAATGATGATGCGACAACCCCTGCAACTTTTTAAAGGAGTTTCTTCAAGAGATTTTATGTAATCTTCATTTTTCATTTAGCTTGCTGATCATAATTTTTTTCTTCATCTTCAACCATTACAGTTTTGCCTTCCATTTGCTCAACATTACGAGCCACACTTAAAATAATACCGATTGCAAAACATGTGAACCACAAACTGCTTCCCCCCATACTCACCAATGGCAACGTAACGCCTGTTGTTGGAAACACATTTACATTCACCGCCATGTTCACCATTGCCTGTATCACAAGCGTAAAACTCAATGCCACCGCCAGGAATGCTCCGAATGCATAAGGACATCTTTGAAAAAGCCGTATACTTCGAAACAAGAACCACAAATAAATAAACATGATTATTGCGCCGCCAACCAACCCGTATTCTTCAATTATAATTGCATAAATAAAATCACTGTAAGGATGTGGCAGAAAATTCCGTTGCTCACTTTTACCGGGGCCTTTCCCAAACCAACCGCCTTTTGCTATTGCAATCTTTGCCTGCTGAACCTGGTAGGATGCGTCTGTTTTATCAGCATACATAAAATCCTGCACACGCTTTATCCATGTTGGCATTCTGCCAAAGCTTAATACAGATGGAAGGTCTTTTGTTTTATGCTGCTCTTTATCATAATAAGTTTTTGAAATAACAATTAAAAAGATGAGGGGTATCAATGCCGCCCCAACAACAATTAAAATATGCCTCGTTTTTACCCTTCCGATGAACATTAGCATAAGGCCTGTGCCACCTGTTAATAATGCTGTTGAAAGGTTTGCCGGAGCGATCAACAAACAGATAATTCCAACAGGGATTATCATTGGCAGAAATCCTTTTCTAAAATTCTTTATCACACTTTGTTTCCTGCTAAGTTGCTTACTGATGTACATGAACAATGCAAGCTTTGCAAGATCAGATGTTTGAAAAGTCATATTGATAACAGGCAACTTTATCCAGCGGCTTGCATCATTGATACTGCTTCCAAACTTTAAGGTGTAAAATAAGAGCGGGATCGATAATAGGAATAAAATCGTTGCCACTCTTGAATATATGGTGTAATTCACTCTGTGTGCAAAGTAGATGATGAGTACGCCCAGTGCGATAAAAGCTATCTGCTTGAACAAATAACTTTCTGTACTCTTATTCATTTTATATGCTAATGAGCCGATGCTGCTGTACACAACAAGGATGCTGACAAGTGTTAATAAAATAACAATTGCCCATATCACTTTATCGCCCTTTGTGCGATTAAGAAATTTCCCTTTCACTGTATCGAAAGAAGAAAATTCATTTGATATTTGTTGTGTATCGCTCATATTACCTCACCCTCGCTCCCTCTCCTTTTGAACGAACGAGGGTATTAGTTTATTAATTAAATTTTTGTTTTTTACTTTTCATCATGTGTTTCTACTCATCATTTATTATAACTCCTTAACTGCATTTTTAAATTGTCTTCCACGGTCTTCATAATTTTTAAAAAGATCAAAACTTGCACAAGCCGGAGAAAGTAATATCACATCCCCCTTATTTGCAAAATGAAATGCTGACTGCACTGCATCTTTTGCATTATTCGTATTAACGATCAGTTCTACTTCGTTTCCAAATGCCTCATGAATCTTTCTATTGTCAGTACCCATGCAAACAATGGCTTTTACTTTTTCCTTTACAAGGTCTTTGATCAAAGAATAATCATTGCCCTTATCGATGCCGCCAAGAATCAAAATTGTTGGCTGCGTCATACTTTCCAAAGCATACCATGTACTGTTTACATTGGTTGCTTTACTGTCGTTAATAAATTCAATTCCTTTAATGGTTGCCACATGCTCCATTCGATGCTCAAGACTTGTAAATGTTTGAACGGCATCTCTTATTTTTTCCTTTCGTATATCCATCACAACTGCCGCAAGCCCTGCTGCCATTGTGTTATACTGGTTGTGTTTCCCTTTTACTGCAAAATCTTCAATACTCATAGTTACTTCCTCCTGTTTCCATTTTAAATGCATTTTAGCATCTGATATGTATGCGCCTTGTGGCAGTGGTTTACTCATAGTGAATGGTAGTGGGTTAGATCTGATTAAAAAATTGTTTATGTTCTTCATAGTTATTTCATCGTCCTCGCAATAAATAAATACATCCTGTTCTGTTTGGTTCTCTGTTATCCTGAATTTGCTTTTGATATAATTTTCAAACTTATAATTGTACCTGTCTAAATGATCTTCTGTTATGTTCAACAGTATTGCTATATCCGGTCTGAAGGTTTTTATATCATCCAACTGAAAAGAACTTATCTCCGCTGCGTAAACATCTTTTGGATCTTCTGCAATCTGTCTTGCAAATGAATAACCGATGTTCCCCACCAAAGCACAACTCAAGCCTGCTGTTTCCAGGATGTGATAAACCAATGCTGTTGTTGTACTTTTTCCATTGCTGCCTGTTATTGCTATTATTTTGCTATCTCCTTTGTACCTGTATCCAAATTCTATTTCGCTTATTATCTCTATTCCTTTTGCTCTTATTTTTTTTATTAACTCATTCTCTTCCGGAATGCCCGGGCTTTTTATTACCAGCTCCGCACTTAAAACCTTTTCCTCAGTATGCCCTTCTTCAAACTCAATTTTGTTTAATTCAAGTTCATTTTTATACAGTGCATTTATTTCACCTGAATCACTTACAAAAACATCATACTCTTTTTGTTTAGCGAGCATAGCCGCTCCAACGCCGCTCTCTCCGGCTCCCAGTATTACGATTTTCTCTTTCATCCATCTTTTTACAGTTAAGAAAAAAATGGCCTTTCAACGGTATAGAATTTAACGGGCCTAGTTTGTTTCAACAGATATTGGAATTCATTTTAGTTTTTCTCAAAACTTCTTCAAAGGATAAGATTTAAAACCACCTGGTTTTTCAATCAATATTTTTATTTACCTCAATTTTAATGTTACCACTGCTGTAACCACAGATAAAATGGTGATCACCCAAAACCTCACGGCAATTTTACTTTCATGATAACCCGACATCTGGTAATGATGATGCAGGGGGCTCATTAAGAAAATTCTCTTACCTATTCCAAACTTTTTCTTCGTGTATTTAAAATATCCAACCTGTAACATCACGCTTAACAGTTCTACAAAAAACACGAAGCAAAAAATGGGTATCAATAATTCTTTACGAACAATAATTGCCAATGATGCAATAATGCCACCTAGTGCCAGGCTTCCTGTATCACCCATGAAGACCTGTGCCGGGTAAGAATTATACCATAAAAACCCAATGCATGCACCAACAAATGCCGCGATAAAAATTCCCAGCTCACTTAAGTTAGGGATGTACATTATATTTAAATAGTCGGCAATTTGTACGTTACCGCTAACGAATACAAATACGCCAAGGCCCAGTCCAATAATGGCGCTTACACCTGTTGCTAATCCATCTAACCCATCAGTAATATTTGCACCATTTGAAACTGCAGTTACAATAAATATTACAATAAGAATGTATAATATGTATGTATATTTCTCTAAGCTTGCAGGTAATAATTTTGCATAATTAAACTCATGCGTTTTTACAAATGGAATTGTGGTGATAGGAGTTTTAACTGTAACAAACCGATGGATCTTTCCATCAGCAATCACAGTATCTTCTTTTAACTTTTTCTCACCTCTTTGATGAGACCATGTTGAATCACCAATTCCTGCTGCAACGATCTCTCTTTTTACAACAACGCTATCATTAAAATATAGGGTAGTACCGATTATTATGCCTAGCATCACTTGTCCAAATACTTTGAACCAGCTAGCCAATCCATCCGCATTGGTTTTATGGTAATCAATTCCTCTCTCTTTTGCTATGCGCTTTGCTTTTATTTTAAGGTAATCATCAATAAAGCCTATAACCCCCAGCCATACTGTACTTAACAACATCAGCCTTACATAAACCTTCTCAAGATTTGCTAATAACAATGTTGGGATAAGGATAGCAAGTATTATAATTATTCCGCCCATTGTTGGGGTACCTGCTTTTTGTTTTTCGCCCTTTAGTCCAAGATCCCGAACTGATTCACCAATTTGTTTTCTTTTTAAGAAATTGATTATTTTTTTGCCAAAAACTGTTGCAATCAATAATGAGAGTATCACAGCTAACAACACCCTGAAGGTGATGAACTGGAATAACCCGCTGCCGGGAAATTTTATTCCATTTTTTGTGAGCCAGTCAAATAAGTGATACAACATTAGTTTGTTGTTTATAATTTATAGTTGATAGTTGTGATGTTCATCATCTTTAGTTTCTTATTATTTATCTAATAGTTCAAACATTTCTTTTAATACTGCTTTATCATCAAAAGGATATTTTATTCCTTTTATCTCCTGGTATTTTTCGTGTCCCTTGCCTGCCACTAAAACAATGTCTTCTCTTTTAGAAAAGCTTACTGCTGTTTTAATTGCTTCCTTTCTATCTGCGATTGAAATATATTTTTTTCGGCAGGTTACATTCACACCGCTTTCCATATCTTTTATTATTTCATTGGGGTCTTCGCTCCTGGGATTGTCGGAAGTAAAAAATATTCTATCACTGTGCTCGCAGGCAACTTCTGCCATAACCGGGCGTTTGGTTTTATCCCTATCCCCGCCACATCCAATCACTGTAAGAATTTTTTCTTCTCCCTGGCGCAGATTTTTAATCGTTGCCAAAACATTCAATAATGCATCAGGCGTATGAGCATAATCAATGATGCCGATGACTTTATCTTTTGGTGAAACCATGTAATCAAATCTTCCCTCAGCGCCGGTAAGGCTGCTTAATACCTGTAATACAATTTGTTTATCTTCTCCCAAACAAATTGCTGTACCATACACTGCCAAAATATTGTACGCATTAAAAGTCCCTATCATTTTAAAATGAACTTCTATATCATTGATCGTCATTAATAGTCCTCTTAAACTATTTTCTAAAATTTTCCCTTTAAAATCCGCCATTGTTTTAAGGCTGTAGAAATACTTTTTTGCTTTTGTGTTCTGAAGCATTACTGCTCCACGCTTATCATCAGCATTAGATATTGAAAATGCGGAAGAAGCAAGCTCATCAAAGAATTTCTTCTTTGCTTTTATATATTCATCAAAGGTTTTGTGGTAATCAAGATGATCATGAGTGATGTTGGTAAATATGCCCCCGGTAAATTTGAGCCCTGCAACCCTATGCTGATCTAATGCATGCGAACTCACTTCCATAAAAACATGTGTGCAGGAAGCGTTAACCATTTTTGCCAGTAATTCATTTACACTGATAGCATCAGGTGTAGTATGAGTTGATGGGTTTATTTCATCAGCAATCTGGTTTTGCACTGTGCTTATCAAACCGCACTTATATCCAAGAGCTGAATATAATTTGAATAACAGTGTTGCGACTGTTGTCTTTCCATTAGTACCGGTTACACCAATTAATTTTATTTTGCCCGATGGCTGACCATAAAAATTATGTGCCATGATGCCAGCGGCTGAGGCGCTATTCTCTACCTCTACATATTTTACTGCTTTATTAATTTCAGCAGGAAGATGTTCACAGACAATAACAGCTGCACCATTTGCAATAGCTGTATCAATAAAATTATGACCATCAGCGGCACTGCCTTTAATAGCAATAAAGCATGAGCCTTTTGTAACCTTTCTCGAATCAATCTGCAAGTCAGTTACCTCATCTACCTCTTTGCCGGTAGTTGATTTGAGATTTACTCCATACAATATGTTATGTAATGATGCCATTAATTCAATTGAATATTTATTGTTTGTCCTTTAGTAAAGGCTGTTCCTTCCTGCAATGACTGATAGATCACCTTTCCTCTTCCTGCTGCTGTAACTCTTAATCCGGAATTTTCCAACATATACACTGCATCTTTCAAACCCAATCCTAAAACCTTAGGCATAACTGCAGGCTCAGATGAATTGTTTATTGCGTTCAGAAGTATTTTATTATCATACATATTCATACTTCTCCAATATCCTGCAACTGCAGAATCCAGGTAAGGCATATTTAAAACACTTAATATTTTATTGATATCGTTTTTCAATCCATAATAATTATAAGCAGTGCTATCGGTAACAGATGTTGCCTGGAAAAAAGGAGAGTTAGCAATATTTGATGAGTAAATTTTATCAGCAACTTCTCTAAACACAGGAGCAGAAACAACGCCACCGTAAGCAAGCTTGGATTCATTTCCATTTTGAATTACTACTGCGATACTATATTTAGGTTTTTCTGTAGGAAAGAAACCAATGAAAGAAGATTGATAAATTTTATTGGCTTTATTATATCCTTTATTATCCAGCGCTGTTACCGCAGTTCCCGTTTTACCGGCAAACGAATACAGATTAGTTTTTAAACTGTGAGCAGTGCCATGCTCGCTTTCAACAACATCCAGCATACAATCTTTTAATTTTCCTAAAGTTTCATCACTGCAAATTCTTTCTACTAAAACTTTGGGTGAGAATGTCTTCACATCAACTCCCATATCTCTAACTGCATTAACGAGATAAGGCTTCATCATTTTACCACCATTGGCAACAGCATTATATACCATCAGCATATGCAATGGTGTGATGAGTTCTTCGTAGCCATGGGCCATAAATGGCAGCGTAGTAGCACCCCAGAATTTTCCACCTGGCTTTTTAATAAGCGGAAAAGCCTGGCCAACAATATCAACACCAGTTGCTGTATCTAATCTTAAATTATGCAGGTGATCATAGAATTGTTTTGGATTGTTGTGATAATATTCTTCGGCAAGTTTTGCGAAGGCAACATTCGATGATCGTGCAAATGCTTCTTTAACTGTTATTCTTCCTGTGCCTAAATGTGAGTCACGAATTTTTAATCCGTAAAAAAGTTTGCTTCCGCCTTCGCAATCCACAATAGTGTTTGTATCTACATGTTTATCTTCTAAAAGAGATAATAATGTTGCCAGTTTAAAAATAGAACCTGGCTCAGTTTTTTTACCGATACCATAATTATAATCTTCCATGTATTCGCCATCAGGCCGCTTACCAAGATTTGCAATGGCTTTAATTTTGCCTGTGGCCGTTTCCATAACTATACAGGTGCCATGCAAAGAATTGTTCATCACCATCATCTTAAGCAATGCATTTTCGGCAACGTCCTGCATGTAAGTATCGATAGTGGTGATAATATCTTTTCCATTCTCGGGTTCAATTTCAGCGCCATCAACAGGCACATATACACCAGCCATGTAACGCATTAAACGCTGACCGGTCTGGCCTTTCAGCAAACTGTCATAGGTTCTTTCAAGACCCACATTTTTACTTGTATCTCCCCTGGAAAGCCCAATAGTGCGGTTAGCTAATAATACATAAGGATTAACCCTGCTGTCACGAACATCAATAATAAACCCGCTTTTATTTCTTCCTTCTTTCACTAAAACAAAATCTCTCAGTTGCTTGTATTGTTCAAAAGATATTTTTCTTTTTAATAAGAAATAACGGTCTTCATTTTTATAGGCAACTGATAATTCTTTTTTATAATCGTTCGCAGATGCGTCACTAAAAAGAGAGGCTAAGGAAATGCTGAGAGAATCTATATTATCATAAAAACGTTTGCCTTGTTTTTCACGAAGCCCTTCAGCACCAAAATCTATATAGATATCGAATACAGGAATAGAAGTGCTGAGCATATTGCCATCTTCGCTGTAGATACTTCCACGCTCTGCATTAATGGGCATATACTTTAAATGCAGGCTGTCACTCATACTTCTCCAGTATTTACCCTGCACATTCTGAATGTAAAACGCCCTGCCTAACACAACAACACCTAGCACAATAATGCAGATGAAGCAGAGGTAAACACGCCACAGTATGTCTTTTTTTATATCCAAATTAATTCGTTAGTTCTTTTATATAAGTCAATTTCTAAAATCGTGAAAAGTGAGACGTGAAATTCTCACGTTTGTCGTCTGACGTTTCACGATTAGTTTCCTGTTATTGTACTGTCGCCAATTTTCATGGGCGGAGCAGTAAGTTCTTTTAAACCCAAAGGCTCAACAGCTTTTACCAATTCACTTTCTTTACTTCTGAATATCACATCCCTCTTCACCGTTTTAAATTCATATTCCATTTCTTTTAAATGCTTTGCAGTTGCATTAATTTTCCGGATGTTCTTATCTGCATAATGCCCGTTGGCGATATAGAGAACAGTAAGTAATGCGGTAAATAAAAAGAAGGGAATATTTTTTACGATCCACCTGTAGTAGAGCCACCTTTTCCAGTCCTTTTTGGGATTGAAAACTTTGTCTTTATAGTTCTTTAGTGGGTTTTGAGCCATTAACTCTTTTTAATTATTTTATTTTTAAATTATTTCTTTTCAGCAATCCGAAGCTTTGCGCTTCTTGCTCTTGGGTTTTGTTTGATCTCTTCTTCACCGGGAATTATTGGTTTTTTGGTTAGGATATTGAAAGATTTTTCATTTTTAATTCCATATATCTCATCAGCATTTTCATCATCAGCACCTTTAAAAAAGTTTTTTACGATCCTGTCTTCCAGGGAATGAAATGTGATTACCGCTATTCGTCCGCCTGATTTTAAAACATCTGTACTTTGTTGCAACATTTCTTTAAGTGCGCCAAGCTCATCATTCACTTCGATGCGCAAGGCCTGGAAAACCTGTGCGAAATATTTATTAGGATTTCCTTTAACCACACTATGCACAGCATTTTTAAAATCAACAATTGTTTGCATTGATGTTTTGGTTCTTTGCTCTGCAATTGTTTTTGCCAATGTTTTTGAGTTGGTAACCTCTCCATATTGCTCAAAAATTTTATGCAGCTTTTCCTCAGGATAGTTTTTAAGGATATTAATTGCCGTTTGTTCCTGTCGCTTGTCCATCCGCATATCCATGGCTGCATCAAACCGGGTAGAGAAGCCACGCTCTGCATTATCGAACTGATGGCTGGAAACCCCGAGGTCAGCTAATATTCCATCAACCTCTGTTATCTTATTCAGGCGGAGAAAGCGTTGCATGTGGCGGAAATTTTGCGGAATAAAAATTATCCTTTTATCAGCAGGTACATTATTTTTTGCATCTTCATCCTGGTCGAAAGCAATCAATTTTCCTTCACCATTTAATTTATCAAGAATTGCTTTGCTGTGCCCGCCTCCGCCAAATGTGCAATCAACATATATCCCTGATGGAATAATTTTTAATCCTTCTATAACCTGCTGCAACATTACCGGCACATGGTAAATGCCCTGCTGCATAAATTATAGTTCATTTTTTTTATCACCCGCCATAACATCTTTAGCAAGGTTGCTGAATGCTTCCGGTGAAAAAGTTTCAAAGAACTGCTGGTATTTTGTTTTATCCCAGATCTCAATTTTATTTACTGCTGAAACCAACACTATATCCTTTTCTAATCCTGCGTATTCCATTAAATTTTTTGGTATTAATAAACGGCTGGCACTATCCAGTTCAACCTGTGTTGCCCCATTTAAAAAGTAACGGCGGAATTGGCGAACTTTAGGTTCAAAATCATTCAAATCACTTATCTCAGAAAAAATGGGCTTCCAGCTTTTCATTGGGTACAGACTCAGGCATTTTTCAAACCCGCGGTTTATCACAAAATGCTCTGCCCCACCTTCAGGTAACTGCTTTTTTACAGCCGAAGGAAGTAAAAAACGCCCCTTTGCGTCTAATGTAGATTCAAATTCTCCTATAAAGCCTATCATTATTAAGGGTTTAGAGCTATTTAGCAATAATTTACACAAAATAACACTTTTTCCCACTTGAGCAACAAAAATGCAAAAATCTTTTTATACACATACTTTTAGGTACACTTACAATTTTAATATTTATATATGCCAGCAGGTTATTCCGGTACGCCTCTTTTAAAAAAATTAGGCATTAAAGAAGAAATGAAAGTGCAATTAATTGGAGAACCTAAAGGGTATTATGAACTCGTGGAAAAGGATATTTCTTCTCAACTTTGCAAAAAAAACGATACACCTGATTTTATCCATTTATTTGTGAAGACAAATAAAGAATTTGAAGCGGTGATGAAAAGGATAAAAAAGAATATGAAACCAACCATAATTATTTGGGTTTCCTGGTATAAAAAAAGTGCAGGAATACCAACAGATGTCACAGAGGATGTGATAAGAAATTATGCACTGCGAAATGACCTGGTTGATGTAAAATGTGTGCAGTAAATGATGTATGGAGTGGACTAAAATTAGTTGTGCCTTTGGCTAAAAGATAATTATTCAGCAGGAGGCGTTACATTTTTTTGCGGCATATCAATAATAAAGCAGCTTCCCTTTCCCAATGTGCTTTCTGCTTTTATTTTTCCATGGTGTGCGTTCACAATCGTTTTTACATAACTCAATCCCAGGCCAAAACCTTTTACGTTATGAAGATTGCCTGTATGTGCCCGATAAAATTTTTCAAAGATGCGGTGTAATGTTTCTTTATTCATTCCTATACCATTGTCCTCGATCTTAATACGAAAATGATGATTGATATTTTGGGTACATAATTTAATCACTAAATTATCTTTTGAATATTTTACTGCATTATCTAGCAGATTATTTACAAGATTGGTAAAGTGCACTTCATCTGCACATATCAAATCATTGGTAGCCTCAAAACTTACCTCCAGCTTGCCTTGTTTTTCTTCAACAGGCAATTTCATATTATTAACTGCAGTATTTATCAAATCGTGTGCATGGAAGGTTTTTAAATTTAATTGCAGTTGTTGCTTATCCAGCATAGCTGCCTGCAGTATAGTTTCTACCTGTTTATTCATACGCTTATTCTCTTCCTTAATTATCCCCGAGAAATATTCAGTTTTAGTTCTGTCCTGCATCACCTTTTCATTTTTTAATGCATCCACAGCAAGCGAAATAGTGGCAAGCGGGGTTTTAAATTCATGCGTCATATTATTGATAAAATCAGATTTTATCTCGCTTAATTTCTTTTGTTTAAGTAATGCTTTTAGGGTTACAAAAAAGGCAACAAAAATTAAGATTGTAAATAACACAGAGCCAATTATCATCCACGACATTTGTTTCCATACGATATTTTTAAAATCAGGAACGACAACTACAAGCAATTCTTCAGGTGATACCCCCTCTGAAATACTGCCGCTTGGAGAGATTAATGGATATACAATAGATTTATTTTTAGCAGTATCCTGGTATAATCTTGCAAAGTTATCTGACAAAAGCTGTTCACCAATAATCGGACCTACACCAAATTCAAATGGTATTTCTTTTAATCCATGTATTTCAAATGCATTCTTTAATTTATTTCTGATTTCATCGCGGCTGAATTTATGAGTGATGGTTAGTGAAAACCCGGACATGGGAGAAAGCGCATCATTATTTTTTTTGTTATCAAAAGGAGAAAGATTTCCTTTTTCTTCAACAAGTTCATTACCGGCTGTTGCAGTAACAATCATTAAATGTTCTTCGAACTGCATTACTTTTTCATGATGCATTTGCTTTATCCATAGATACTGGAAGAAAATCAATCCTATCAGTGAAAGAAAAATAAGAATAGTTATGATCGGAAATATTTTCTTCATATGTCGCAAAATTAACCCCGCTAATACCCTTAAAAAAAATGTGTGAAGAGATTAAACAACTTTAACTAAGTATTATCTTTTTAAAAATATTGAAAAATATTTAAGCAAAGCATATACACTTCATGAAATAAATATAATTTAGAATTATGATTTCACCCGCCAGAGGCACATTATTGATAGCCAACCCATTTTTAAAGGATCCAAATTTTGTACGAAGCGTAATTTTTCTTTGTGAACATAAAGAAGAAGGGAGCTTTGGATTTGTGCTGAATAAAATATTTTCAAAAACATTAGGAGAATTAATTCCTGAGTTAGAGGAATATAAAATCCCCGTGTATTACGGCGGGCCTGTACAAAAAGACACTATACATTTTCTTCATCAATATCCTGAATTAATTCCGGGCGGAGAAGAAGTACTTGATGGTGTATACTGGGGAGGTAATTTTGAAAGTCTTGTTTCTTATGTAAAAAATAATGATATAGATTTTAATAAAATAAGATTTTTTATTGGTTATAGCGGATGGAGCGAAGGACAGTTAGATGATGAGCTGGAAGAAAAAAGCTGGCTTACTGTTGATGCCATACGAAAACTTATTTTTCATAAAAATCCTGAAGAAACATGGAAAGATTCACTGAAACATTTAGGCGGCGATTATGAAATGATGATTAACTTTCCACTTGATCCGCAATTGAATTGATCAACACTTAAAACAATAAAGATGAAAAATTTAATGATTGCTTTTACCCTGTTACTAATTACTACTGCTTCTTTTGCACAAAAAAATCATACAAACAAAAGGCAGCAAAAAATGAAGGCCGCTCTTGCCAGGTACCATGATAATATTGATAACCGCATGAAGGGACCTAATGGCGAAATGATTTATATGAGCCCAAACGGCGGCAGGTACTATATTAAGAATGACAAAAAGATTTATATAGAATATAAAGGCAATAAGAAATAAAGCCCCTCTACATCTCCGCCAAAGTGGAGACTTGCAAACTCACAAAGCTGTAAAAAGATAATTCAGTTATTATTATCTTTCCAAAAAAATTGCTGTACAGGCTTTTAAAATTTCCTGCAAAACTTGCCATATATTTTTATTGCAGGAAAATAATTATTAATAAAAAAGAATGCCTGCAAAGTGAAGGCCCTTTGCTTATCGCCGCCAATCATCCCAACTCATTTTTAGATGCCATTATTTTGGCAACACTATTTAAGCATCCCATTTATTCACTGGCAAGAGGTGATGCATTTGTAAATAGCTTTTACAAAAGATTACTTTATTCTTTAAATATGTTACCTGTTTACAGGTTAAGTGAAGGCGCAGAAAATCTTGAACATAACTATACAACTTTCAGCGCCTGTGTAGATATTTTTAAAAAGAAAGGAATTGTTTTAATGTTCAGCGAAGGCAGGTGTATTAATGAATGGCATTTACGACCACTAAAAAAAGGTACTGCAAGATTGGCGATAAGTGCCTGGCAGCAAGGGATACCGTTAAGAGTTGTACCGCTCGGTATTAACTATAGTTCATTCAGAGTATTTGGAAAAAATATGATCCTAAATTTTGGAGAGATAATATGTGAAAGTGATTTTGAAAAAAATTTATCAGATGGTAAAACTGTAATTGATTTTAATTTTAAACTGGAACAACAATTACAACAACTGGTAATTGAAGCCAATCCATCAGACAAAGAAAAGATTAGAAAAATATTTTTTGTACCTCAAACATTAATAAAAAAGATATTGCTTTTTATTCCCGCAACTATTGGGTGGTTGTTACATGCACCTTTATATTATCCCATTATTTTATTAATTAAAGACAGGGCTAATGACCATTATGATTCTATTGTTGTGGGACTGTTATTTATTCTTTATCCAGTTTATCTTTTAGCGATTACGATAATTGTTTATTGTATCACGGCAAGTTTGTGGGCTTTTTCATTATTACTTATCATTCCTTTTACTGCGTGGAGTTGTTTGCAATTAAAGAGACAGGTCAATTAAATCCCATTAAATAAAAACCCACGATAATTCGTGGGTTGATAATTTATTTCTTTAAAATTTTTATTCTTCCGTTGCACCTTCAACAAGCACTGTAGCCTTATTATTTATTACTTCCACAAAACCGCTTTGAATATTATAATGTGTTGTTGAAGTTTTATCTTTTAAAATTTTAAGCTTACCTGCTTTTAAAGCACTTACCAATGGAGCATGTTTTTCCAATACTTCAAATGAGCCTGCAATGCCCGGAAGTTGTACTCCATATACTTCTCCGCTGAATATTTTTTTTTCCGGTGTTAATATTTCTAATGTCATAAGATATATTATGCTTGTGCTGCTTCCATCATCTTCTTACCTTTCTCAATCGCATCTTCCAAAGTACCCACCAGGTTAAATGCCGCTTCAGGATATTCATCTACTTCCCCATCCATAATTGCGTTAAATCCACGGATCGTATCTTCTATCGGAACCAATACACCTTTCAATCCTGTGAATTGTTCTGCTACGTGGAATGGCTGTGACAAGAAACGCTGAACACGTCTTGCACGGCTAACCGTTAATTTATCTTCATCACTCAATTCATCCAGACCAAGAATAGCAATGATATCCTGTAATTCTTTATATCGCTGTAAAATTAATTTTACCCTGTTGGCGCAATCGTAGTGAGCATCACCAACAATTTGCGGAGTAAGTATCCTTGAAGTAGAATCCAATGGATCAACCGCAGGGTAAATTCCAAGATCGGCTATCTTACGGCTCAATACTGTTGTCGCATCAAGGTGAGCAAATGTTGTTGCAGGAGCCGGGTCAGTCAAATCATCCGCAGGAACATATACCGCCTGAACAGATGTGATAGAACCATTTCTGGTAGAAGTAATTCTTTCCTGCATTAATCCCATTTCAGTTGCAAGCGTTGGCTGGTAACCCACCGCTGAAGGCATACGGCCTAACAGCGCCGATACCTCAGAACCTGCCTGTGTAAAACGGAATATATTATCTACGAAAAATAAAATGTCTTTTCCTTTTCCTGTACCATCGCCATCACGGAAATATTCTGCAATGGTCAATCCGCTTAAAGCTACACGAGCCCTTGCTCCCGGTGGTTCGTTCATTTGCCCGAAAACGAATGTTGCTTTACTATCTTTAAGGTCTTCCATGTTCACACTTTCCAAATCCCATCCGCCTTCTTCCATACTATGGATAAACTTATCCCCGTATTTCATAATGCCTGCCTCTATCATCTCTCTCATCAGGTCATTTCCTTCACGGGTTCTTTCACCAACACCGGCAAACACTGATAAACCTGCGTAAGCTTTTGCGATGTTATTGATAAGCTCCTGGATCAATACCGTTTTGCCAACACCGGCACCACCAAATAAACCGATCTTACCACCCTTTGCATAAGGCTCAATAAGGTCAATTACTTTAATACCGGTATATAAAATTTCAGAAGCCGTACTTAAATTTTCAAACAATGGCGGCTTATTGTGAATAGGGCGTCCGCCAACTTTACTAACCTGTGGCAAACCATCAATTGCATCGCCTGTTACATTAAATAAGCGCCCATTAATTTCATCCCCAACAGGCATTAATATCGGCGAACCCAGATCAACAACATCCATTCCACGGGTCAATCCTTCTGTACCATCCATCGCAATACAGCGCACACTATCCTCACCCAAATGCTGCTGGGTTTCCAGTATCACTTTATCACCATTTGGCCTTGTAATTTCCAATGCATGAAGAATTTCAGGCAGTTTATTATCCCCTGTAAAATGCACATCGATAACCGCACCAATTATCTGTTTTATCTTTCCAACGTTTGCCATAATATTTCAATTTTCTATCAGGGCGCAAAGGTAAGGGTTGAGGGTTGAAATTTAAAATGAAAAAAAGATTTTGTTAGCAAGCATTTGAGCCATGATCTGACGGCATTGGCGACGCTCCGTTGAAAAGTGGAACGCTATTGAACATTTTTTAAAGAATCACGCAAGAAAAATACAAAGATGCAATAGAGAACATTGCGCCCTTATATACCTTTGCATCTTTGCGTGAAATAAATTATTCAACTCTTAATTAATAGTGAATAAACAAATCTCAATATCCAGATAGAAATTCCGAAATTTGGCGTTCTCAGTTATTTATGGATAAATTCATCGTTTCAGCAAGAAAATACAGGCCGCAAAACTTTAATACAGTTGTCGGGCAATCCCATATTACCACTACGCTAAAGAATGCTATTAAGAATAACCAGTTGGCGCATGCCTTTCTATTTTGCGGACCCCGAGGTGTTGGTAAAACAACCTGTGCCCGTATTCTTGCAAAAACAATCAATTGCGAGAACAGGACACCTGACGGGGAAGCCTGTAATGTTTGTAATTCCTGTACTTCGTTTGATAACGGAACTTCTTTAAATATTCATGAGCTGGATGCTGCAAGTAATAACTCAGTTGATGACATACGCTCTTTGGTTGACCAGGTAAGGTTTGCACCGCAGGCAGGAGCCTATAAAGTATATATAGTGGATGAGGTTCACATGCTTAGCTCATCGGCTTTTAATGCTTTTTTAAAAACCCTGGAAGAGCCTCCACCTTATGCCATTTTTATCCTGGCAACAACTGAAAAGCATAAGATAATCCCTACCATTCTTTCCCGCTGCCAGATATTCGATTTCAAAAGAATAACTAATCATGATACGGTAGAGCATCTTGAAGAAATTTGTGAGAAAGAAGATATAAAAGCTGATAAGGCAGCACTGCACGTTATTGCGCAAAAAAGCGAGGGTTGTTTAAGAGATGCATTGAGTATTCTTGACAAAATTGTAAGCTTTACCAATGGGGAATTAACTTATGCTAATACATTAGAGCATCTTAATATTCTTGATGAGGATTATTATTTCAAGCTTATCGATTGCATGCAGCAGCAAAATATCAGCGATGCTATATTAATGTATGATGAAATAAACCGAAAAGGTTTTGAAGGCGATTTGGTGCTAAATGGCTTTGCTGAATTCATAAGAAACCTTCTTGTAAGCAAAGACCCAAAAGTTGCAATTCTTTTAGAAGTCGCTGAAAACTTCAAACCAAAATATCTTGAGACAGCGAAAAAAATAAATCCTGCCTGGATGATAAGCGCTTTAAATATTTTAAGCGAAGCTGAAATAAATTATAAGCAAGCCCGCAATAAAAAATTGCATGTTGAATTGTCCTTAATAAAACTTTGTTACCTGCAACAAGCCATTGAGCTGGTTAACAATGATAATGGAGTAACTAAAAAAAAACAGGTTGAATCAGTAAAGGCACTTGCCTTTAGAACGATTGCTCCAATTGAGTTAAAAGAGAGGCCGGAAGTCAAGCTGCAAGCTGATAGCTATAAGCCACAAGCAGAGAATTATAGTTCGCAGGTAAATGAAAGTAATGGTGAAGCGAAACTCATAATTGAAACTGGCGTAAAAACCATCGCAACAAAAGCAGTCGCGGATAATACAAGAGTCACCAATGGGGCTTCTAAAATTGGCGTATTAGATAAAATAAGAAAAGAAGTTGCCAGCCGACATCAGTCAAATGCAAATATTGTAAAAGAACTTAATGAAGAAGAACTATACATCACATGGGGACAATACATTGAAAAACTTCAAAAGAAAAACAATCCTTCTGCAGTCAGCAATTTTAAATCTGCTGTTTTAAAAATTGCAGATCCTAATTGCATTGAAATAATCACTGAGAGCAAAATTCACCAAAGCTTTATTGAGAATGAAAGGGCTGCACTAATTGAACATCTTCAGAATCATTTTAATAACCGTAAACTTTCTTATAAAGTAATAGTTGTAGAAACAGGAGATAAAAAACCTGCCGAAGAGCATCTCAGCACCAAGCAGCAATATCTTAAAATGATAGAGCAATACCCTTTGGTTAAGGAATTAAAGGACAAATTGAGGATGGAGCTTGATTATTAAGTCCTTTAAACTTGGCATACCCACTTAAAAATAAAATTTTACTGCTCGTACTTTTATACAATTGCAGTAATTTCACTTTTTTAAATTTAAAGAAATTATGGCTGTAGCTATTCGGATGCCTTTGCTAAGTGATACAATGACGGAAGGCAAAATTATTCAATGGAATAAAAAAGTAGGTGACAAGGTAAAGGGCGATGATGTATTGGCCGAAGTGGAAACAGATAAAGCCACAATGGAAGTAGTGGGTTATGAAGAAGGAACGCTATTATATATCGGCGTGGAAGAAGGAAAAGCAGCCAAAGTAAATGGGATAATTGCAATAGTTGGTAAGGAGGGTGAAGATTATAAAGGATTACTGGACGGAGACCAAAAGCCTGAAGAGAAAAAGGAAGAAGCTCCAGCTCCAAAAGAAACTGAAAAACCAGAAGCTCCAAAACAACAAGCGCAACAACCAGCTGCGCCTGAAGTGAAAGAAGAAAAAACTGATGATAGCGGCAGAGTAAAAGCATCTCCTCTTGCAAAAAAATTAGCTGCCGATAAAGGCATTGACATTTCCCAAATAAATGGAAGTGGAGATGGCGGCAGAATTGTGAAAAAGGATGTAGACAGTTATAAGCCATCAGCAGTAGACAAACCACAAACCACTGAAAAACCCCAAAGACCTGTACAGCCATTTGCACAAACAGGACAGGAAGGTTACAAGGATATTGAACTTACGCAAATGCGTAAAACCATTGCACGCCGCTTAAGCGAAAGCAATTTTACGGCTCCTCATTTTTTCCTCACCATGGAAATAAATATGGACAATGCAATAAGCTCACGAACTGCCATAAATGAAGTAAGCCCCGTTAAAATATCTTTTAATGATATGGTGATAAAAGCAGCTGCCATGGCGCTGCGCCAGCATCCTGCAGTTAACAGCAGCTGGATGGGAGATTTTATCCGCCAGAACAATCATATTCATGTTGGCTCCGCCATTG
Organism: Chitinophagaceae bacterium; assembly: GCA_028288585.1. Taxonomy (GTDB): domain Bacteria; phylum Bacteroidota; class Bacteroidia; order Chitinophagales; family Chitinophagaceae; genus Ginsengibacter. Next base: position 80,918 of record JAQBNL010000082.1, read on the forward strand.
CATTACCAGAAGGTTTGATAGTTCCTGTTATCCGTTTTGCAGATCAGAAATCGCTTTCTCAAATTGCTGCCGATGCAAAAGAGCTTTACGATAAAGCAAGAAATAAAAAGATACAACCCCAGGATTTTACAGGTAATACTTTCACCGTTTCTAATTTAGGAATGATGGACATTGAAGAGTTCACTGCAATTATAAATCCCCCCGACAGCGCCATTCTCGCAGTCGGTAGAATTAAAGAAACCGTTGTGAAAAAAGGCGATGGCTTTGGTACTTCTAACGTTATGAAGGTTACTTTAAGCTGCGACCACAGAAGTGTGGACGGCGCTGTAGGCGCTGCTTTCCTGCAAACGTTTAAAAAGTTTTTGGAGAATCCTGTGACGATGCTTGTCTGAATTAGGATTTGCCGGATTAATGGATTACAGGGTTACTTCTCTGGGAATTATCGAAGTGTCATTGCTCTTATTAAGTTGAGAATCCTATCATCCTTGAATCTTATTAATCATAATTCAGACTTTACTCATGCAACTCGGTAATGCACTCAACTGGTTTGAAATTCCTGTTTCAGATTTTGAAAGAGCAAAAAAATTCTACGAAACCATATTTGATTACCAGATGCCCGAAAATATGATGGGCAATGTCCGCATGGGATTTTTTTTATACGATTTTCAAAATGGAAAAGTAGGTGGTGCAATTTGCAAAAGTGAAATGCACAAGTCTTCACAGGAAGGAAGTCTTATTTATTTAAACTGCCAACCAGACCTGCAGGTAGTATTTGACAGGGTAGAGAATGCAGGCGGGAAAATTCTTCAGCAAAAAACAAAAATTTCAGAAGATCAGAATCTTGGCTTCTGGGCTTTAATAACAGATACAGAAGGAAATAAAGTAGCACTTCATTCTATGGGATAGAAAATAGTACTTTTAGAAAGTGAATACTACTTTACGTTCCACTTTACAACTTCTCCGTTTTCATTTCTCATTTTTTTTAATGCCTGTTTACTGGTTTGCGCTTAGCCAGGTAAATAAAATTAATAGCCGGGATGCAATTATAATATTCATTATTCTTCATCTACTGGTTTACCCGGCAAGTAATGGCTACAATAGTTACATGGATAGAGATACCGGCAGCATCGGTGGAATAAAGAAACCCCTGCAACCAACAAAGCAAGTGTTTTATATAACAATACTTATGGATGCGGCGGCAATTGCTACAAGCTTTTTAATAACCCCAATCTTTGCTGCCGGAATTCTCTTATACATCCTTGCATCAAGAGCTTATAGCTGGAGAAAAATAAGATTAAAAAAATACCCGGTAATTGGATACCTGACTGTTGTAATTTTTCAGGGAGCTGTAATCTTTTTCTTAGTGTATCATGGAAGCCAAAGCAACCATACCACTAATGTTCCCGTAGTAGCAATGATAGCTGCCAGTTTACTGATCGGAGGTTTTTACCCCCTTACACAAATTTATCAGCATGAAGAAGATTTAAAAGATGGTGTGCAAACCATTAGCTATAAATTAGGATACAAAGGAACTTTTATTTTTACTGGCATCGTATATGCTTTAGCATTCTGTATGATAGGTTTACTGTTTTTTTCAAATAATAAAGGGGGCCATTTCCTGGTATTACAAATCTTTATGATACCTGTACTCGTATATTTTTTTGTGTGGTTCAGCAAAGTAATAAATAGCAGGAAAGAGGCTAATTTTAAAAACACTATGCGTATGAATTTGTTAGCCTCGTTATGCACTAATGCAGGTTTTATTACATTACTAATTTTACGATTCATTGAGTAAGATAGTCTCCATAGCAACTGCAGTTCCTCAATATAAACATGAGCAGGAAAGTATTCTCACTTTTATGCAGCATGTGTATGCCATGAATGAAGTTGATAAAAGAAAAATGAAATTTCTTTATCATCAAAGCGGTATTAATACAAGATATTCTGTATTGCCTGATTATGGATTACCTGCCAACGACTGGGCTTTTTATCCGGCAACTGAAAATCTTGAGCCCTTTCCCAATCTTGAATTAAGGATGAAATGGTTTAATAAAACTGCGCCGCAATTATCTGTTTCTGCAATTGAAAAAAGCATTGCGAATAAAATAAAGAAAGAAGAGATAACACATCTTATTACTGTAACCTGCACCGGCATGAGCGCTCCGGGCCTTGATCTGCAGATAATGGAAGCGATGAACCTGCCTAACAATATCTTCAGAAGCTCTGTAAATTTTATGGGATGTTATGCAGCTATACATGCATTAAAACTTGCAGATGCATTTTGCAATACTGATAAAACTGCTAAAGTGGTTATTGTATGCACAGAGCTTTGTACACTGCATTTTCAAAAAGAGAACTCAACAGACAATATCTCCTCAAGTTTATTGTTTGGCGATGGGGCAGCTGCAGTTCTGGTAACACATGAAGATGATAAACATGATGGCCTAAGGATAAAAGATTTTTATTCTGAAGTAGCTTTTAAAGGCAAGAAAGACATGAGCTGGCAATTATCTTCTTCGGGATTTCTAATGACACTCTCAGGTTATATACCGGATCTTATTGAAGAAGACTTTAATTCTTTAACCGAAAATGCATTAAAACATGCATCATATAATAAAGAAGATATAACGCATTGGTGTGTTCACCCGGGAGGCAAAAAAATATTAAGTTCAATCCAAAAAAGTATCAATATTCCTCCCGAAGCTTTACAACATTCCTACAACGTATTAAAAGATTATGGCAACATGTCTTCTCCCACTATCCTGTTTGTTTTAAAAGAGATCATGAACGAGTTAGAAAACGCCCAAAATAAAAAAGCGAATATCTTAGGCGCAGCATTTGGCCCTGGCCTTACATTGGAGACATTTATATTATCTCATGACTAATTTTAGCAAACGCTTATCCCAAAAGGAATTAATAGATGAAGAAGGCATTCCCTTTGCTGATATTCAGCAGAACATGAAAGAACTGGATTTTATCAATACTCATCTCGGTGGGCATACGATAACTATAGAAGGATTTGAAAAATTGGCAGGAGAAAGAAAAACCATTTCAATTTGCGAGATAGGTTGTGGCGGCGGTGATAACCTTAACGCTATTTACAGGTGCTGCAGTAAAAAGAATATCCATCTAAAATTTACCGGGATTGATATAAATGCTGATTGCATTGCTTATGCTAAAAAAAACACAGCCATACCTGATGAGAACTATATTGTTTCCGATTATAAAAATGTTGATTTCGGAAATGAGAAACCAGACATAATTTTCACTTCCCTGTTTTGCCACCATTTTAGTGATGAAGAATTAATTGCAATGCTGCAATGGATGAAAACAAATGCAAAGCTTGGATTTTTTATTAATGACCTTCACCGGCATCCCATAGCATATTACTTTATCAAGCTTACCACTACATTTATTTCCCGCTCATATCTTGTAAAAAATGATGCGCCCATTTCTGTTTTAAAAGGATTTAAAAAAAGGGAATGGAAAAGTATTCTTCATAAAGCTGGAATAACAAATTATTCTATCAAATGGAAATGGGCATTCAGGTATTTAATAATAGCCCCTTGTCTCCCCGAAGGGGTAACTTAATAAAATGGATACCCCTATCACTAATAAAGAGTCGGGTTTAGGTTCTCCGTTGGGGGAACAGGGGGCCGATGTTACTGTTATTGGCGGCGGACTGGCGGGACTTTCATTATCTATACAATTATCAAAAGCTGGCTATAATGTTATTCTGTTTGAAAAAGAAAAATGTCCATTTCATAAAGTCTGTGGTGAATATATAAGTTTGGAAAGCTGGGGTTTTATTAAAAGACTTGGATTGGATTTAGAAGAATTGAACTTACCTGTTATTAAAAAACTGATTGTTTCTTCCCCCAACGGAAAATGTATTGAACAGGAATTGCCATTAGGCGGTTTTGGTATAAGCAGGTATACGTTGGATTATGAATTAAGTAAGATCGCAAAACATACAGGTGTAAAAATTTATGAAGAAACAAAAGTGAATGATATCGTTTTTAAAGATGATCGATTTAATATTTTAATGTCAGCATTTACAATTCAATCAAAAGTTGCAGCCGGCACCTTTGGCAAGAGAAGTAACCTTGATGTAAAATGGTCAAGGGATTTTATCCGGAAAAAAAACAATAAGCTAAATAATTATATAGGCATTAAATATCATGTAGAAACCAATTTCCCTGTAGATACAATCGCACTTCACAATTTTAAAGATGGCTATTGCGGCATTTCTAAAATAGAGGATGATAAATATTGTCTTTGCTATCTTACTACTGCACAAAATTTAAAGGCTAATAATAATTCTATTACAGAAATGGAAAGAAACATTCTTCATAAAAATCCATTTCTAAAACAGATATTTTCTTCTGTAGAATTTTTACCATCCTTTCCTGTCACCATTTCACAAATAAGCTTTGATAAAAAATTACAGGTGGAAAATAATGTATTGATGATCGGCGATGCTGCAGGAATGATAACTCCTCTTTGCGGTAATGGTATGAGCATGGCGCTGCATGGAAGTAAAATTGCCTTCACTTGTATTGATGACTTCCTGCAAAAAAAAATAAGCAGAAAGCAAATGGAAGAGCAATATGCAAAAGAATGGAAGCAGCAATTTGCCGGCAGGCTGCGAATGGGAAGAACAATTCAGCGCCTTTTTGGAAAAGAAATGCTAACCAACCTGTTTATCTCTTTTGTAAAACCATTCCCATCAATTATTCGCACTTTAATAAGGTCAACCCATGGAAAGCCATTTTAGTAACTTTGCATTATGGAACAGCCAATCGTTTTATTTGATGGTGTTTGCAATTTATGCAACAGCGCTGTTCAGTTTATAATTAAACACGACAAAAAAAATGTGTTCAGGTTTACAGCATTACAATCTGAAACAGGACAGGAACTTTTAGCTCAATATAATTTTCCCCTTAATGAACTCAACTCTTTTATCCTTATTGAAAATAATAAAGCATATAACAGATCAACCGGTGCATTAAAAGTTGTAAAAAAATTCAGGGGGTTATGGCCTTTGTTATATGGCTTTATTATTATCCCCAAATTTTTAAGAGATGGTATTTATAATTGGGTAGGAAGAAACCGCTACAAATGGTTTGGTAAAAAAGACGAATGTATGGTGCCCACACCCGAATTAAAGGCAAGATTTTTGAACTGATATTTCGGCATCCCGATAGCTAACGGGACAATATGACAAGCATGGGAAATAAAAAAACATTGGTACTGGGTGCATCTACAAATCCTGCACGCTATAGCTACCTCGCTGTAAATAAATTATCAAGGTATAATCATCCTGTAATTGGCATTGGCAAACGAAAAGGTAAAGTAGCGGATGTGGAAATTGAAACAGAACAAAAACAATTTGAAGACGTCGATACAATTACCCTCTATCTCAATCCTCAAAATCAAAAACAGTATTACGATTATATTATCTCCCTAAAACCTAAAAGGATAATATTTAATCCCGGCACAGAAAATCCGGAGCTTTATAAACTTGCGAGGGAAAATAATATCCAGGTACTGGAAGCCTGTACACTGGTAATGCTTAGCACAGGCCAGTACTAATACGTAGTAATTTTTCTACCCTTTTTTCTTCAATTTTTTTTACCTGATTAACAATTTTTTACAAAGAGTGGCGTTTTATGTTTATCCAGTATTTTTGAAAAAACCAAAAATTCCAAACTATGAAACGCATATACAAAGCAGCAATGCTTTTTACCTTGCTTATATCTTTTAACAGCGCCAAGGCACAGATTGTTACAGAAAGAAGGCCACAGCTGTTTGCAGGGTTTGCCAAAACAATCAACTTTCCTAAAACAGAATTAGAAAAAATATTTACTACCCCCGAAGGCAGAACTATAAAACTATCCCTGGCTGATAATGTTGGCCTAACGGGTGTTATTACTTCATCAATTCAACGCTATCATAATTTACAAAGTGTTATTGTAAAATTGAATAATCTTGATAATACGGTTTTCGGTATTTCTAAAAGAACTAATGATGATAACTCTATAACATATATTGGAAGAATCATCAATACAAAATATGCTGATGCCTTTGAACTAAAGACAGATGCAAATGGCAACTATTTTATAAACAAAAAGAATACGGCAGACTTAATAGAAGATCACGAGTAGATAGCGATCTCCTGTAAAAAAAATCCTAACATCCAAACCTCTTTAAAACCACGAACATGAAAAAATCCTATACGCTTATGGTATTGTGGGCTTTACTCACCTCACTAAACGCTATAAGTTTACCCAAGCTCAGCAGCTTCCCTTCAGCTCAGGCTACCATCTTTCTTGATTTCGACGGACAAACTGTTATATCATCAGTATGGAATAACGGCAATCCATTAGTATGTGCTGTTTCCGGAATGACAGATACACAAATTACCGAGATTTTTAACAGGGTATCAGAAGACTACAGGCCCTTTAATATAAATATTACCACAGACTCCACTGTATTTTTAGCAGCGCCTCTTACAAAAAGAATAAGAATTATTGTTACACCTACCAGCAGCTGGTATACCGGTGTAGGTGGCATATCCTATACAGGTTCATTTACCTGGGGAGATGATACGCCGGGATTTGTATTTCCCGACAGGCTTGGTAACAATCCCAAAATAGTGGCCGAATGCTGCACGCATGAAAGTGGCCATACAGTAGGCTTATCTCATCAATCAAAATATAGTAACACATGCACTTTGATAGATACTTACAATGCAGGGATTGGTACAGGAGAAATAGGCTGGGCACCGGTTATGGGAAACAGCTATTATAAAAATTTAACAGGATGGAATAATGGGCCTACTCCTAATGGCTGTAATGCGGCACAGGATAATCTTTCTATAATAACAACACAAAATGGATTTACATACAGAACCGACGATTACGGCAACGATGCCAGCAATCCATCTGTAATTACGATTCCCAACCAGTCATTCTCAACAACAGGTATAATAACTACGCCTACAGATAAAGATGCATTTAAATTTGTTTTTACTGCAAGGGGTGCATTTCATTTAGATGCAACTCCGTTTTCAGTAGGTCCTAATTTGGATGGGGCCGATCTGGATATTAAGCTAACGCTGCAGAATTCAGGACTTCAAACTATTGGAACTTATGATCTTGCTACATTATTAAATGCAACAATTGATACCACACTAAATGCAGGAACCTATTATGTTACTGTACTGGGAACAGGAAATGCAAATACAACTAATTATGGAAGCCTGGGTTCCTATTCTGTAAGTGGAACTTTTGTTCCCGAAGCAGGCCCGCTACCTATAAGAGAGGTAGCATTAACTGGCAAAGTAGATAATAGCAAACATAATTTAAGCTGGAATATTATCGCTGATGAGCCAATTAAAACAATTGTTGTACAAAGCTCAACAGATGGAAGATTCTTTAGCACCATTGCAACACTTGGCCCCAAGGAAACCAGTTTTAGTTATACGCCAGGCATAAATGCAGATATTTTTTACAAGCTGAAAGTTACCTCAGTAATTGACCAGACAGTTTTCTCAAATGTTATAACATTAAAATCTGCAGCCATAACTGAAAAATTATTTAAAGTATCAACATTTGTTCATGATGAAGTAGTAGTGAATGCAACAGCAAATTATCAGTATCAACTGGCAGATATACATGGCAGAATTCTGGAAACAGGAAGCCATAACGCAGGAACTAACAGGATAAATGTAAGCAACATCCCTAACGGTGTGTATATAATACAAATGATAACCAACAATCAAAGACAAACAGAACGAATTATAAAACAGTAAGGTAGATTCATGTGTAAGTTAAGGGCCGGCGTTAGGGGCCGGTCCCTTTTTTATCTCATGTTTACCTGAACATCCAAACAAATCCCTAAGGAATTAAACAAAAGAAAGGCATTAAGATAGTAAGGTAGATTCATGTGTAAGTTAAGGGTCAGCGTTAGGGGCTGGCCCTTTTTTATTTTTATGAGTTAAGAATCTTGTTACCCACATTATTCTCCTGTTAATCTCATCGGTCCCGATTACTTCGGGCCTTCATTCATCTTCAGTAATATCCCGCAGCTTTTAATATTTGTTCTATAAAAACTTTTTAGTGTATTATTTTTCGGTAATTTTAAAAAACCCAATTATATGCATTGGAGAAGATTTAATGGAGACCCAATAGAACTTCCGATAAAAAACGCTGTAGAAGCAGCGATAGTAAGAGAAACCCATGCAGGCTTTCATTTAAAAGTTTGCATTGGCACCGACAGCCAGATAAAAGGCGCCGACACCGAATTTGCAACAGTCATAGTTTTTTTGCGTGAAGGCCATGGCGGCTTTATGTTCATCCATAACGAAAAGACAAAGCACGTTTACAGCATTAAAGAACGTATGTTGGTAGAAGTAGCCAAGAGTATAGAGATCGCTTATGAATTATGCGATCTTTTTACTTTATACGATGTTGATATGGAAGTGCATGCTGACATAAATACTAATCCTTCATTTAAAAGTAATGAAGCTTTGCGGGAAGCCATGGGATACATTCTGGGAATGGGCTTTGCCTTTAAAGCCAAGCCGGAAGCCTTTGCCAGCAGCAGTTGTGCCAATAAGATGGTGAATTAGGGTCTTAATTAATTTAAGTTTATCTTATTCATCTAATACAAAACATATGATTGAGAAAGTAATTATGATTATTGCACTAATAGGCATATTTATCATTGGCAGATACGCAAGACAGAAATACATGGAAACAAAAAAAGGATTGCTTATATTTTTTCTGATCTTTCTCACATTGATAATAGCATTCACAATTGATCTGATAGATCACTTCAGTTACACCCGTTTCTTGGTGCTTACGATTATAATTATGTTGGGTGCGTTTGATTATTATAAAAGATTTCAAAAACTAAAACATGGATGAATTTAAACCGGATTTTTGTAATCTTCATTCTTCTCTTCTACCAAATTCAATATCTTATCTCTCCCCATCTTCTTTACTGCACTGGTAACAAAATGTTGCGGCAAAAATTGCCATGTTTCTCTCATCTTTTCCAAAAACGCTTTTACATTTTTACTAACCTTTGCCTGTGTTTCTTTATCAGCTTTTGTAAAGATCAATGTAAATGGCACGTCCCATTTTCTAAGCTGGGAAAGAAATTCAATATCTATTTTTTGTGGCGAATGCCGGGAATCTATTAATACAAAAACCTGTTGCAGGTTCTCTCTTTTACGTAAATAATTTTCTATCATTTGCTCCCACCTTCTCCTGCTTCTTTGGGATATTTTTGCAAAGCCATAGCCGGGAAGATCAACTAAATACCATCTTA
>JAQBNL010000090.1 GCA_028288585.1 Chitinophagaceae bacterium
TCAAAAGATTCTGAGTTATGGCTTACACAAATTGATGGAAATAATATTGAAGCCGCGGGTGTTTTAAAAATGGATTTTCTTGGTTTGAAAACCTTAAGTATTTTAAAAACTGCTTTGCAACTTATCAAACAAAATCACGGTGTAATTATCAATTTAGATGAGTTAACACTTGATGATGAGAAAACCTATAAGCTTTACCAGCGTGCAGATACCAACGGAACTTTCCAGTTTGAAAGTATCGGCATGCAAAAACATTTAAGAGATCTAAAGCCTGATACTTTTAATGATCTCATTGCAATGAATGCTTTGTTCCGTCCGGGACCAATGGCATACATACCAAGTTATATTGAACGCAAGCATGGTCGTGAACCGATCAATTATGATGTGCCGGAAATGGAGGAGATATTAAAAGATACTTATGGCATTACGGTTTACCAGGAACAGGTGATGCTGCTCTCCCAAAAACTTGCCAATTTTAGTAAAGGCGATGCCGATGTATTGCGCAAGGCAATGGGTAAAAAACAGCGCTCTGTTCTTGAACAAATGAAGGAACAGTTCATTAAAGGCGGAGCGGCAAACGGCCATAAAGCGGATAAATTAGAAAAGATATGGAAAGACTGGGAAGCATTTGCTCAATATGCTTTTAATAAATCTCACTCTACCTGTTATGCATTGGTGGCTTATCAAACAGCATATTTAAAAGCACATTATCCAAGTGAATACATGGCTGCAGTTTTAAACCATGCCGGCAGCATTGAGAAGATCACATTCTTTATGGAAGAATGTAAACGCATGGGATTAAAAGTACTGGGACCAGATGTTAATGAATCGCAAAATGGTTTTGCAGTAAATAAAAAAGGGGAAATAAGATTTGGGTTCAGCGGGATGAAAGGTGTTGGTGAAGCAGCCATGGAAGGTATTATTGAAGAACGGGAAAAGCGAGGACATTTTTCTTCGATCTACGATCTTGTTAAAAGAGTAAATCAAAGAACGGTAAATAAAAAATCACTGGAAAGTCTTGCCTATGCAGGCGCTTTTGATTGTTTTAAAAATATTCACCGTGCACAATACTTCTTTGTTGCACCCGGCGATAATGCAAATGGTCTTGAAAAAATTATCCGTTTCGGAAATCAATACCAGGCACAATTAAGCAGCAGTTCAAATACTCTATTTGGTGATCTGCAGATGGAGGAAGTTGCTCCCCCAAGATTATATGAATGTGAGCAATGGCCATTGATAAAATTATTGGATCACGAAAAAGATGTTATTGGCATTTACATCAGCGGTCATCCCCTGGATAACTTTAAATTCGAAATAAAATATTATGGCCTCACTCCTATTGCAGAGTTCAATGAATTTAAAGAAGCCGTAAATATCCATCCAAACCCCGGAAGAAATTTCAGGATGGCAGGCCTGGTTGCAGAAGCACAACACCGCATTTCAAAAAATGGAAATAAATATGGCGTGTTTCACATTGAAGATTATTCATCAAGAATGGAACTTACTTTATGGAGTGATGATTATGTAAAATTCAGCAATTATTTAGAAGCGGGAATGGTAATTTTCCTCACCGGATGTTTCAGGCAGCGGTATAATAAATCTGAATTTGAATTTAAAGTGAACAGCATTTGTTTATTAGAAAGTATGATGAGGGCATGTACAAGAAAACTGCAGATAGAAACTCATCCCAAATTCATTGATGAAAATATCATTGGCTTTGTAGAGCAAAATGTAAAGAAATTCCCCGGGAAATCAAGCCTTAAATTTTGCTTATCAGAACCCTCTTCCAAGCTAAAAATAGGCATGTACACCCTAGAGAACGGCTTTGAAATGAATGACGAAATGGCTAAATTCCTGCAGGAAAAGCCTGAATTGGAGGTACAGATTGAATTAACATGATGTGTATATGTCAAATCATCATCTTAATTTGTTTGGATGTAATTTTGTTATCCTTTATACGTTAAACAATAAACTTTAAAATAAAAATATGGCACACGAATTCACAGATGCAAACTTTAAACAGGAAGTTCTTGACTCAGATAAATTAACCGTTATTGATTTTTGGGCTGAATGGTGCGGTCCATGCCGTGCAATAGGACCCGTAATTGAAGAACTTGCAAAAGATTATGATGGAAAGGTAAATATTGGGAAGGTAAATGTTGATACCAATCCGCAGGTAAGTATGAACTATGGCATCACTTCTATCCCCGCAATATTATTTGTAAAAGGCGGTAAAGTGGTTGATAAATTAGTAGGCGCTCAACCGAAGGCGAACTTTGTAAAAAAGATTGAAGCGTTGAAGTAAGTTGAAGTAAGTTGAAGTATTTAAGTAAAATATCTCAAATAAAGGGCTTGATTTTAATCATAGCCCTTTTTATTTGTTCATCAGTTATTGCGCAGGACATAATACACGATCACCGCTGGGTTCTGATGATGAAAAGAGAATTGAATCTTACAAAAAACCAATTGAAGAAATTGACTGATGTTGATAATTACATTATGTCAAAAGTTTTTTATTTTGATCATATGTATAGAAAAGATGAAGCCGCAAGCATGAGTATGGATCTGTTTAAACAACAAAGAAAAAAAATCCTCGCTATTTTATCTTATGAACAGCGACCCCGTGCAATAATGATTCTTGATCAGAAACCAAGAAGAGGTGTTACAGATATGCCAAATGAGCGAACTATTAAACAATGATTAATCTGTCGGTAACACAGGTTCCGGATGAATGGCCCCAATTGCATTCGGATCATGTTTGTGCTTAAATAATATAAAAAATAAACCAGCAACAATTAGAGCATAAATAGCAAAGCTTAGCCAGATGCTATGCCAAACTTTATCACCATTAGGAAGAGTAAAATATTTATCTATCACATACCCGCTAACCTTGCTACCCATATAGGCCCCTACTCCATTGGTCATCATCATAAATAATCCCTGGGCGCTCGACCTTATCTTAGGATCAGTATTGGTTTCTACAAATAACGACCCGGAGATATTAAAGAAATCAAATGCCATCCCATATACAATACATGAAAGGATAATCATCCATAAACCCTCGGCCGGGTTACCATAGGCGAACAACCCAAAACGTAATACCCAGGCCAACATTGAAAACAACATTACTTTTTTAATACCAAACCGTTTGAGGAAGAATGGAATAGAAAGTATGAATAATGTTTCTGATATCTGTGAAATAGACATGATGATAGTGGAATACTTTACAACAAAAGAATCAGGGCCATAAGACGGTACTTTTTTAAAATCATCCAGGAAAGTATCACCATACATGTTTGTTAATTGCAGTGCTGCTCCCAACAACATTGAAAACAGGAAGAACAACGCCATTTTATATTTACTAAATAATGTAAAAGCCTGTAAACCTAATTGTTCGATTATACTGGCGCCTTTGGAAATACTTTTCTGTGGCGGGCATTTTGGTAAAGTGAAAGAGAATATTCCTAAGGCTATAGCTGCTACCCCACCAATAATAAATTGGTTGGTATTTGCTTTACTATTTGTAAGATTAGTGATCCACATGGCTACTATAAAGCCAATGGTTCCCCATACGCGGATAGGTGGAAACACTTTTACTACATCATGCCCCTCCCTTTTTAAAATAGCATAAGCAATTGAGTTGGATAAAGAAATGGTAGGCATATAACAGATCATTGCACCAAATATTACATAATACAATGTATCAGCGTCATGAACCTGTGGTACATAAAATAATATGAGACCATAAAGAATGTGCAGAATGCCGTATAGTTTTTCAGCATCCAGCCATTTATCTGCAATTATCCCGGTTAATGCAGGCATGAACAATGAGGAGAGTGCCAGGGTAGAAAATATAGCTCCAAATTGAACACCTGTTCCTAAATTATTAGTAAAAAAATAAGTTGCAATCGTAATTAACCAGGCACCCCAAACAAAGAATTGTAAAAAACTCATAATCGTAAGGCGAAACTTAATACTCATATTGCTGAATTTATGAATTTAAAAATGTGGTATGGCAAATATTTAAAGCAGCGTTTGAAAACAAAATATCATCCTGATATTAAAGCGCCTGTTTAATTTTGAAAGATAACAGTTTTAATAAATAATTCACTTTAAACCAACCTTTTAATTTTAAAATTAATCTTACTTTTAAACATACTAAATTACGCTGTAAACAGTTATTCTTACAACCAGGACCCCCAACTAAAAAAACTCTTTTGTATTGAAAAAAATCTTACTATCGTTCTTTCCGGTAATTCTTGCCACAATAGCTTTTTCTCAAACTAAAAATAAAGAAAATGGGATAACCCGTTGCGGTACAATGCTTAGGGTGGAGCGGTTATTTGAATCTGATCCGCGGGCAAAAAGCCGGGCTGCAGAACTTTCAAAGGTAATTGCTACAGGACCTTCTGTAACCAGTTACCGTACCAATACAATTGTAACAATTCCTGTTGTAGTACATATCGTTTTAAATAATCCTGATGTTGTTACAGATGCTGATGTGCAGTGGCAGATAGATAAATTAAATTTAGATTATTCAGGACTTAACCCTGACAGTACCAATATTCCCCCTGAATTCCAGGCGCTAAGAGGGCATAGCCAGATTAGATTTGCCTTAGCCCGCAGAACACCTTCCGGCGCTCTTACAAATGGCATTGAGAGGGTACGAACCAGTACAGGTTCCAATGTAAATCAATCAATAGACCCGGTTAAGCGAAGCGCCCAGGGCGGCGCAGATGTTTGGGATCCTAACGCGTATTTAAATTTTTGGGTTGCCAATGATGCTTCAGGACAGGGAATACTTGGCTATGCCCAATTTCCAACCTCGGGCAGTACGGCAGATGATGGCGTTTTTATAAATATAAGGAGTTGGGGAAATAACTCCTGTTACACACTTCCTGAATATAGTTTAGGCAGAACAGCTGTACATGAAACAGGGCATTACCTGGGACTATTACACAATTGGGGTGATGACGGTTCCGCCTGTACAGGGGATGATTTTAAAAATTTAACCTCAGTAGGTTCCTCATGTAGTTTACCGGCCGGGCTTTTTAATCCCACAGGGCAAGGTAATACAGCAGCAGATATTGGAGACACTCCCAACCAGGCAGGATCAAATGCGGGTCTTTGTCCTTCCGGGGTAAAAACCGATGCCTGTTCCTCAACATCTCCCGGCATAATGTACCAGGATTACATGGATTACACTGACGACCCCTGCTATAGTATGTTTACAAATAAGCAGGTAGAACGTATGGAGTGGGTAATTGACAACTGCCGTTCGGGTTTAAAAACTTCATTAGGTGCTACAATACCGGCTGGCGCTTTTACACTCGATGCTTCTCCTTTTCAATCTGTAAATCCGGGAGGTTCAGAAGTAACAGGATGCACAACGTTTCTTTACCAGTCTACCATTCCATGTCCGGGTAACTTTATACCAAAAGTAAGAATCAGAAATAACGGATTAAACACTTTAAATACGGTTACTGTTGGTATGATAATAAATGGTGGAGTACCCACTACGTTAAATATCTCCCCAAATCTCCCTTTTGGATATACAACTGTTGTTACCTTTCCGTCAGTACCTGTTACTACAGGCACCTACACAATAAAGTTTTATACTGCAAACCCCAATGGTGTAAACCCTGACCAGGTACCATCTAATGATACGCTTACAACAACGCTCGTAGTGGCAACACCACTTCCTATTCCTGTTTTCCAGGGCTTTGAAAGCAATACATTTCCACCAACAGGATGGACGATCCGTAACCTGAATGGAGATTTTACATGGGTTAGGGTAACCCCCGGACATAACAGTAATTTTTCTGCAGCAATTGATAATTACAATAATGATGGTTCGGGAAGAATTGATGAATTGCGAACACCAAGAATTACATTCGCTCCCACGGACTCAGCAATTCTTATCTCTTTTGATGTGGCGCATAAATATTATCCTGATCCAACAAATTATGACACATTAAGTGTACTGGTGTCAAAGGATTGTGGGGCTACATTTACAACAGTATACAAAAAATGGGGAGCTGAGCTTGCCACTGCCGATACATCTACTTTAGCTTATATATCTCCTGTAAATTCTGACTGGAGAACAGATAAAATTTCTTTAACAGAGAGCATATTATCTTCAGGAAATATTATTGTTGCATTCAGAAATACAAACCGGTTTGGTAATAATATATTCCTGGATAACATAAATATTGCCAAGCCTGATCCCGGGGATCTGCAACTGGTTTCAATTGATCAGCCTGCTGCCATACTTTGTAATCCCTCCGCAACACCGGTTGTAACTGTTCAAAATACAGGAAGTGAGCCTATAGCAAGTGTCAACATATCTTACATAGTGGATAATGGTCCTGTATCAGTTACTCCAATAACTGCATTAAACTTATTACCCGGCCAGCAATTAAGTGTATCGTTAGATCCTCCATTTACCGTTACACCCGGCTCTCATACAATAAAAGTTTTTATTTCGGATGTTTTAACTACAGTAAGCTCAAGGGATCAAAACCAAACAAATGATACACTGAGCAAAATATTTACATTGGTTGGAAGAGTAACCACCCCGTTAACAGAGGATTTTGAATCACCAACTTTTCCTCCTCTAAATTGGGGTGTAGATAATCCTGATAATTCAATCACATGGGAAAGAACAACAACTGCCGCACAATCAGGAAGTGCTTCAATGGTGATAAGAAATTATGATTATTCAGTAGCAAATACCATAGATAAATTTGTCTCTCCTGTAATAACCGGTATCTCATCTTATGATTCATTATTTGTAACATTCGATCTTGCCTATGCCCCTGGCAACAATGGAAACATTGGTAATATTGATACTTTAGAGTTACAGGTTAGCAGGGATTGCGGACAAACCTTTAGCACCGTTTGGGAAAAATTTGGCCCCGAATTACAAACAACAACACGCAGCGGAAGGTTTACGCCAACTGCAACTGACTGGAAGAATATCAAAGTCTATTTAACGCCTTATGTAAGCAGCCCGAGCTTCCAGCTATATTTTGTAGCAAAAAGTAATAAGCAGAATAATCTTTACATAGATAATATAAATGTTTATGGGATAACGTTACCACAACGTTTAAAAGATCGGGGCTACCTTATTTATCCTAATCCATTTTTAAATTCACTGGTAATTCAACATTATTTACCTCCAGTCAACCTGCAAAAAATTACTTTGTATAATTCAATGGGGCAAAAGGTTTGGGAAAATATAATACAGGGACAGGCAAGCAGCTTTATCACTGTTAATCCTGTAAATATTGCTCCCGGTGTTTACTTTTTAAATCTCACCTATAAGGATAAGATCATTGTTGAGAGGGTAATAAAAAATTAGGCAGCTATATATCAAATAGTCGAAGCAACTTATTTAATCGAAGGATTTTTTTTCAAAAACAACTTAATAACAAGTACTAATACAGTAATTTTTATTGCAAAGAAAAGGATAAACGCTGTAAACGTTTCTCGTATAAATGGAACTCTTTCTTCAACTAAAGAAGCTAATCCCATAACTATTATCAGTACTATAATTAATTTAAATATTTTCACACTGTAATGTACATTTTATTTAGCTTTCGCCATTACGTATATAGTTGCCAAAAATTAAGATGTGCTTAAGTAACTTTGTTCTATAATAAAATTCATGAAAAAAGAAGAATTGCAGGGTTTACTTGCAGAAGCAGTTACAGATAAGGATCTCAAAATTATTGCTGAAAAAATATTTAATAAAGAAAGAATAACGGATAAAGATGCAGTGCTTTTATTTGAAAAAGGAAGTCTCTCTTTTTTAGGAACACTGGCTAATTTTATCAGGGAAGATCTTCATGGAGATAAAACTTATTTCAACCGTAACTTTCATATAGAGCCTACCAACGTTTGTGTTTTTGCATGCAAGTTTTGTTCTTACTCAAGATTATATGCACACCGTGATGAAGGATGGGAATTAAGCATGCAGCAGATGCTTGACATAGTAAAAAGCTATGATGGCAAACCTATTACTGAGGTACATATTGTTGGCGGTGTCCATCCAAAAATGAATCTTGATTTTTTTTGTGAGTTATTACAAAAGATAAAACAGCACAGGCCTGGATTACACATTAAAGGATTTACTGCGGTTGAATTGGATTATATGTTTCGCAAAGCAAAACTGAGTGTAGAAGAAGGAATGACTAAAATGCATGACGCAGGACTGGACTCATTGCCAGGCGGTGGCGCAGAAATCTTTCATCCTGAAATAAGACAACAGATCTCCGATGATAAAGTTAATGCTGATGGATGGTTACATATTCACGAGGCAGCACACAATCTTGGTATGCATACAAATGCTACCATGTTATATGGACACATCGAAAATTATTCGCACCGAATAGATCACATGAGAAGATTAAGAGAACTGCAGGATAAAACGCATGGCTTTAATACTTTTATTCCATTAAAATTTCGCAATCAAAATAATGATATGAGTGATGTTGCCGAATCTTCAATTGTTGAAGACATGAAGATGTATGCAGTGGCAAGAATTTATTTAGACAATTTCCCCCACATGAAAGCTTACTGGCCAATGCTTGGCAGGCAGAATGCCCAGCTCACGCTTTCTTTTGGTGTAAATGATATTGACGGAACTATTGATGACTCTACAAAAATTTATTCAATGGCAGGGAGCGAAGAACAAAATCCTGCAATGACAACAGAAGAATTAGTAACACTGATAAAACAGGTAAAACGTACGCCTGTAGAAAGGGATACTTTATACAATGTTGTTAAAGACTACAGCGAAACAGATTTCGAGAAAGAAAAATTTGATGTGCTGCTTAACTAAATAATTCAGCCTGCGGATTTTCTTTTTCTTTTACTTCCCAGTCCATTTCAACACTTTTATTATAATCAGTGAGTTTGGTACCAATGGCACGCCAGCCCATCACCTCAACCATCTTGTTTAATTTAATTTTTGCCTTTCTAACCTGCGCTCCCCGCCCGCTTTGCACAGTAAGAACAGGTTCTTCACTGGTAGTAACTTTCATTAATTTGTTACCTTCTCCCTCTTTAATAAAAAAGAATTTATTGTGAAGAGTTGTTGTTTCAATTTTAAACCGCTTGATGTTAAATTGTAATTTTTCTTTATCGAGATAAACTGCCGTGACAATTTTTTCAGGAGAAAACTTTTCTATCAGGGCAATATTATCAACATCAAATCTCTGGGTGAGTTCCTGGTCCACTATTTCATAATTTCCATCATAATCTATTACCAGGATTTTATCATCACCATCAAAATTTCCAAGGAGTCTTCCTTTCTCTTCTGTGTTTAATCTGCCGAAGGTTTCATCAAACCAAAGCCTGCGGCCATCTAAGGTTGATTTGCCTTTTTCTTTTAGCCTCACAGACTTAATTGGATATTTCGTAACCTGGTTACCTAAGCTGCTTCTCCCTTTTATATCAAGCTCTTCAAAAGAAAAATCAAACTCTTTATTTCTTGCAGAACTTGTTGGGCTTAAAATAATTCTCACTACTTCCGCTTCACCATTTGGATTCACACTTAAATAATGTACTTTGGTTCTGTCTTCTCCTTTTGCAACATCATATTCTTTATCTCTTGTAACACCTGTAACGTTAAAGCGCTTTGCAAAGCTTTTTTGTTTACCGTCAAAATATATCATGTTGTAAGTAGTACGTTCATCATTTTTTTGAAACACATCTACATGAATAATATCCTTACCAATAAAAGTTTTATCAGCCACTTTTACCACTTTCATTTTACCTGCTTTTGTAAATGCAATTATATCATCAAGATCAGAAACTTCTCCAATAAGCTCGTCCTTCTTTAACCCTGTACCAATAAATCCTTCAGCCCTGTTAACATAGATCTTTGTATTAGCAATTGCAACACTCTTTGCCTGTATGGTATCAAATAATTTTATCTCTGTTTTTCTTTCATGATCCTTTCCATATTTTTTCAACAGGCCTTCATAATAAGCCACAGCATAATCAGTTAAATGTTCAAGATCATAATTAACCTGTTTAATATCAGCCTCTAAATTTTTTATCTGGTCATTCAGTTCATCAATGTCCAGTTTATAAATCCTGCGTACAGGCTTCTCTGTAAGCTTAATGATATCTTCTCTTGTAATATCACGCTTTAATAATTTTTTAAAAGGATTGAATGCTTTATCAATTGCCTCCAAAACCTTGTCCCAGGTTTCATGTTTTTTCTCCAGCTCTTTATATATCTTTTCTTCAAAAAATATTTTTTCCAAAGAAGTATAATGCCATTTTTCATGAAGCTCCGCAAGCTTTATCTCCAGCTCTCTTTTTAAAAGATCTTTTGTATTATCTGCACAAATTTTCAATAATTCAGTAACACCAAGAAAAGCCGGCTTATGCTTAATTATCACACAGGCATTCGGCGAGATAGAAATTTCACAATCGGTAAAAGCATACAATGCATCAATAGTAATATCGGTTGAAATGCCCTGTGCAAGCTCTATCGCAATCTCTACTTCAGCAGCAGTGTTATCAGTTACTTTTTTTATTTTGATCTTGCCATTATCATTTGCCTTAATGATAGAGTCGATCAATTGAGTAGTTGTAATCCCATAAGGAACATCACGGATAACAAGATTTTTCTTATCAAGTTCCTCAATTTTTGCTCTCACTCTTATTTTGCCGCCACGCTTACCTTCATTGTAATTTGTAACATCAACCGTTCCTCCTGTTGCAAAATCAGGAAATAGTTCAAACTTTTTACCACGTAGATATTTTATTGAAGCCTCTATAAGTTCGCAAAAATTATGAGGTAAAATTTTTGTTGCAAGGCCAACAGCAATTCCTTCTGCTCCCTGCGCC
Organism: Chitinophagaceae bacterium; assembly: GCA_028288585.1. Lineage (GTDB taxonomy): Bacteria > Bacteroidota > Bacteroidia > Chitinophagales > Chitinophagaceae > Ginsengibacter. The sequence continues at coordinate 10,867 of JAQBNL010000090.1, forward strand.
AGCAATAAAGGAAATTTCATTGGGAGCGTTACAGGCTCATTCTTTCTGCCATCATAACTTAATTGCCATTCGGTTGTTTTATTATTGAAGGCAACTTCCAAAGCAAACTTGCTAAGTCTTGCTTCAATGTACCGGGGAGCGGCTGCATCATCACCCGTTCTAACATCGCCCCAGTTTCCCTGTGTTTCTATTAGTAAATTTTTTTGACCAAGATTTACCAATGCATCGCCAATGCTTACATCGCCATGCGGATGATACTGCATACTTTGCCCGATGATATTAGCAACCTTATTAAAACGTCCGTCATCCATTTCCTTCATGGCGTGCAGAATGCGCCGCTGTACAGGCTTTAAGCCATCTTCAACTGCAGGCACTGCCCTTTCCAGTATTACATAACTGGCATAATCTAAAAACCATGTTTTGTATTGCCCGCTTACACCGGAATCGCTATGGAGATAATCCTCTTTTTTGTCTTTTGCCATCTAACAGAATAATTAAAAAAATCACAATCAATATTAACTTTTTTCCGAAAAGATTCTTTAATAAAAGATTGCCTGCCTTTTACGGCAAATACAATTTGAATGTATAATTGCGAATATGTATTTGGCATCCTCCTATGAATATATCGCTCCTACGGAGCCTGAATATTTTCAGCAATATCATTAGAATTATAAGAAAATTTCAACTTCACTTCAAAGTCTTTCATCCCCTTCAACTCTCCCTGCGCATCTATCTTACCACCTGCTATCATTAGTTTTAAACGCCATAAAAGATATGCATCTCCTGTTGTATTTTTTGATTTGGAAAAAAATGAATGCAACAGCTTGTTTACCTTCTGCCAGTCAGGTGTAATAAATTTCAAAAGCTCAGCATCATAATAATCATAATCATGCTGTATTAATTTTTTTCCGCCTTCAAGGGTCCTCACACTTTTATTTTCATTGAAGAGTTTTTCCCATTCATCCGGGTCAACTTCAAATTCGCTGGGCGTTATTTGTCTTGCCAGTTTCTTTGCTTTTAAAAATTCTTTTGCCGGTATCTCAAAAATATTTGCCGGATAAAATAAATGTCCCTTTTCATTTATGAAAGGAAGATTATTGAGATATAAAATAAATATCCTTCCCTGGAAATCTTTTAGCTGGCTCATCAGCCAATAATACCCTGACACATCATGCTTGTTTTGAGCAGCCCATATCCAAACTATTTCTTCGGGGTCATTATTTAATTTTTCAATTAATTCTGCAACGGTTTTATTATCATTCACTTCGCCTGTATCAACCTTCCCGGCATAATCTCCACCTGCTAAAACATCACGCCACCATTGCTTACGGGCCTCAATACCTTCCGGCGAAAAAATATCAGCAATAGGTCCTACTGCAAAATCATCTTTTATCGCAAGTATATCTCCCTGCAGGGTTTCATCAAGTTCAAAACTTTTTTTTAATGCAGCAACATCTGCTTCCTGGAAAACTATATGAATCATTGCCGATTATTTTTTTGGGTTATTAAATAATATACACAGGTAGTAAAATAATTACGGAGGTATGGAATACTTTGTAAAACCGGCAGTTGTTTTCTTGCTTTCCACCCAAATTTATATTTATAAATAGGATTAATGAGATAATGGATTTTATCTATCACTGTATAATTTGTTTGTTTTACAATCTTTTCAAATCTTTCAATCGAAATTCCTGTATCTTTTATCTCCAGCAAATCTTCTGTTGGCTCACCAAAACTCTTCAACAACCATTTATAAATAGGTCTTGGTAAGAGATGATAATACGGAAGCTTACTTAAGAATTTGCTTTTACACATTTGCTGGTGCCCGCCAAAAGGCATTTGCCATGGAGGAAATCCGAAAAATATAGCGCCCTGCAGCAACAATAAATCGTGTAATCTTTCCAACAACTTTTTTTGATCATGAATATGTTCAATCACATCTTTCATTATTATAAGATCAAATCTTCCTCCTAACTCCCCCTCTGTTACTTTATAAATGTCTTTACCAATAAATGTTATTTTGCCCTCTTCTATCTCATTTTTTAAAAGCTCGTTCGCAAGTTGTAACCTGCTCTCATGCAGCTCTACTCCCACGCCTATGCATCCCTTTTTAATAAACGCAGCCAATACTCCACCTTCGCCGCAACCTATTTCTAAAACTCTTGTGCCGGGTTCTAAAATAAATTTATTCCCGATAAACGGGATAACATATTCTTCGGCATTCTCCATCTGCATCTCAAAATATCTCTTCTTGTCAATGTGAAACTCAAACATAATTTTTATATTCCGCTAACTTCGGCCAAATCTAATTCAACCTTTAAATTATCAATAATAAAATCCTGCCGTGAAGGAGTATTTTTCCCCATATAATATTCAAGCAATTCCTGTATATGCACTTCAGGTAAAAGCATTACCGGCTGCAACTTAATATTCTCCCCGATAAATTTTCCAAACTCTTCAGGAGAAATTTCACCAAGCCCTTTAAACCTCGTGATCTCCGGTTTACTTCCCAATTTTTTTATGGCCTGCTGTTTTTCATTTTCATCATAACAATAAATTGTTTCCTGTTTATTGCGAACCCTGAACAAAGGCGTTTCTAAAATATGAACATGATTATTTTTTACAAGATCAGGGAAGAATTGTAAAAAGAAGGTCATCAGCAATAAACGGATATGCATTCCATCCACATCTGCATCAGTTGCGATCACAATATTATTATACCGCAGATCTTCATACCCGTCCTCAATATTGAGCGCATGCTGTAATAAATTAAACTCCTCATTTTCATACACCACTTTTTTTGTAAGTCCAAAGCAATTTAAAGGCTTGCCCCGTAAGCTAAACACAGCCTGGGTTTCCACGTTTCTTGATTTTGTAATGGAACCGCTTGCACTGTCGCCTTCAGTAATAAAAATGGTACTCTCTTTTTGTTTTTCAAGAATAACATCTTTATTCTTTCCCTCTGCTGTATCATTTAAATGAAACCGGCAATCTCTTAATTTCTTATTATGAAGATTGGCTTTTTTTGCCCTTTCATTAGCTAATTTTTTTATTCCTGCAAGCTCTTTTCTTTCCCTTTCATTCTGCTCAATCCGTTTTTTTAATGCTTCTGCAACAGAAGGATTTTTATGGAGAAAATTATTTAATTCTTTACCTAAAAAATCGCCGATAAAGTTCTTTACACTTGGCCCGCCTTCATGCATTATCTGTGAGCCCAACTTTGTTTTCGTCTGGCTTTCAAAAACAGGCTCCTGCACTCTTACACTTATTGCTGCGCAAATACTTCCTCTTACATCAGTTGCATCATAATCTTTCTTATAAAAATCACGAATGGTTTTTACCAATCCTTCTTTAAAGGCAGATAAATGTGTACCTCCCTGCGTGGTGAACTGCCCGTTCACAAAACTATAATACTCTTCTCCATATTGATTTTCATGCGTAAGGGCTACTTCAATATCTTCTGCCTTTATATGAATAATAGGGTAGCGTAATTCATCTTCATTGGTTTTACGCTGAAGCAGATCGAGCAATCCGTTTTTACTCACATATCTTTTGCTATTGTAGTTAATTACCAGGCCGGCATTTAAAAAACAATAATTCCAGAATTGATTATCTAAAAAATCCTGTAGATAATGATAGTTCTTAAATATCTGCTCATCGGGAATGAATGTAATTTCTGTACCGTTATCTTCTGTAGTTTTTTCTTCTTTTTTATCGGACAGCAAAACACCTTTTTGAAATTCTGCAGTTTTTTGTTTGCCTTCACGAAAAGCAGTCACTTTAAAATAATCACTTAAGGCATTAACCGCTTTTGTACCTACGCCATTTAATCCAACACTTTTTTGAAAAGCTTTGCTGTCATACTTAGCCCCGGTATTTATTTTGCTTACAACATCCACCACTTTCCCTAACGGAATGCCGCGGCCATAATCCCTTACAGAAACTGTTTTATCTTTTATACTTACATCAACATGCTTACCAAAGCCCATGGTATGTTCATCAATACAATTATCAATTACTTCTTTCAGTAATACATAAATGCCATCATCAGGGCTGCTGCCATCACCGAGCTTGCCTATGTACATACCCGGCCGCAAACGTATATGCTCTTTCCAGTCAAGGCTTTTGATGGATTCTTCATTATAATCAAACAGGTTTTTATTCTCCGCCATGTAATGTCCTCTATTTTAAATTTCGTGCAAATTTAATTAAAGCAAATCAAGGCACATTTTTTCAACTTTTAACACCTGTGTATAAGTTTAAAAGGGAAAAATTGAAATCAGTATTTTTGCAAAAGAAATATATATTTGATCTCACTTTTAAAAAAATTGAAATGAAAAAAATTATTTTTTTATTAGTTATCTGCGTTACTGTTGGTTTCATTAGTTGCAAAAGCAATAAGCCTAAAGACCTGATTGTAAATAAATGGAAAATACAAGACATCGACGTTCCAAACATGCCGGTACCGGATTCAATAAAAGCTACGCTATTAAAAGGAACAATGGAATTTACCAAAGACGGGAAAATGATCCTTACAGGAATGGGGAATGATCAATCTGGGACCTATACCCTGAGTGATGACGGCAAAACATTGTTTGTAGTTACCAATGGCAATACAGAAAGCAATGATATCCTGGAATTAACATCATCAAAAATGGTTCTTTCTGATAAAACCAAAAACAGTAAGCTAACCGTTGTGCCCAGGTAAATTTTATCACACTTTATATAGTCCCGCAACCTGCGGGATTTTTTATTGTATTAGTGAATTGTAATAGTTTTATAAAATAATATGAATTTAGATCTGACAGGAAAATATGCAATTGTATGCGGAAGCACACAAGGGCTTGGATTTGCTTCAGCAATTGAACTGGCTTTATTAGGAGCGAATATTACATTAGTTGCAAGAAATGAAGAAAAATTAAAACAAGCGGTTACAAAACTTGATACATCAAAACAGCAAAAGCATAATTATTTCATTGCCGATTTTCAATTTCCCCTACAGGTAAAGACCGCCATTGAAAAACATCTTGCACAACATCCTTCAGTAAATATCCTGGTAAACAATACCGGCGGGCCCAAAGGCGGTACTGCGCTGGATGCAGCCACGGATGAATACCTGCAGGCATTCAGCAGTCACTTAATTTGTAATCAAATATTAGTACAGGCAGTTGTTCCTTTTATGAGAGCATCGGGTTACGGCCGTATTATAAATATCATTTCACTTTCTGTGAAACAACCAGTTCCGGGGCTTGGTGTATCCAATACAATTCGTGGGGCTGTTGCAAGCTGGAGTAAAACATTGGCGGGTGAATTAGGACCATTCGGAATAACCGTTAACAATGTTTTACCGGGTTATACAAAAACAAGCCGTCTTGATGCTTTAATGCAGAGCAGGTCTGACGCTATGGGACAGTCCATTGACGATATAGAAAAAATCTTTGTTTCAGATATCCCTTTAAAAAGAATAGGAAGGGCCGAAGAATTTGGTGCTGCTGTTGCATTTTTGTGCTCCCCCGCAGCTTCCTATATAAATGGAATTAATTTCCCGGTTGATGGTGGCAGGTTGCAAACATTGTAATTACGACAACATTGGTCAAACCGGGCACGGTGAGACTATTACCTGCGATTTTGAGAATGTGCTTTTATAAAATCACTTATTAAATAGCTAATTAATTTTCCGGTGCTGGTATCTTCTACATCATCCTCTGATCTTGTAGCACCTTCGCTTATGTGCAGGTAAGCCACCTTTGCGTCTGTTGCAACAAAATTTAAATATTGCCGTGCATGCAAAACTGAAATTCCGCTGGGCGTTAATGCACTGCTTAATACGTGTTCAATACTGTCGAGGTCTAATTCTATTCCTGCATAGGTTTCTTCTGTAAAGCCTGTTGCATGTGCTATTGCCTGTATAAAATTTTTCTTTTCATGAATAAAAATATCCTCATAAGTGATGAAGTCAACAAAAGGATTGTTCGTTATATCGAATAAAACGTTTTGCTGTAAATAATTTTCATGCACCCCAACAACGCAATATTTATTCAGGTAACCATCTTCATCAGCATAGCGGAATGCATTGCCGCTGTGCCTGCCTTCTATCGGTCTGTAATCAGTATGAGCATCTAAATTAATACAGTTAATTTGAGCCAGGGGAACAAGCTCAGCTTTATGTAACCCTTTAGCAGCACCTTTTATAGCAGGGTATGCATTGTTATGCCCGCCGCCGATAATTACCGGGATCTTTTTGTACTGTGTTATTGTCTTCACTAAATTTTCAACTTCTTCATCAATTGCATTTACAGCATGACGGTATGCTTCTATCTTTTCATCAGGCGTTGCAGCATTGGATTCTATTAAAAGTTTAAGGTCAGTAAAATCAAAATGACCGAGCAGTAAAACATTCTCACCGCTAAAAAAATCATTGCTCTGTATATTTAAAAAAGAAGAAAGAAAAGGAAACCAGGCAGAGTCTGCACCACCGATTCCCTGATTTGCTTTAACGCCAATATCTTCAGGTATACCGAATACAATATAACTGCAGGTGGTTTGCTGCAAAGTATCTTCCAGGGAAGATTTATCTGCAAAACATTTTATCCGCTCACCCAGTTTAGTCTCAAACTTTCGTACATGGGTAAGTCTTAAAATATCCTGCTTGTTGTAATATTTAAAATGCTTCATTAAGGGAAGTTAGGAATATTTCACGCAAAGAAACAAAGGAAGCAAAGACGCAAAGAACTGCGCCTTATTTCTCTTAAAGCCTTTGCGGAAAGTATTATACCACCAATTCCTCAAACAATTTTTCCAGCTTCTCCCCGGCATCATTACACAAGCCAGGGTGAACCTTAGAAGTTTGTACAACTGTGCTTCGTGTAGCAGTAAGCCAGCGGAAACGTTCTGCTATCGGCAGCTTGCCTATCTCCCCTGCTTCAGCGCTTCCGGCGCAGATCTGTTCGAAAGCTTTTAGATATTCGCTCAGCAATTTGCAATCAGGTTCTTTACAAAAAGCACTAAGCTTCTCTTCATTTATATCATACTTAATTTGTAAAAACTTTTGTTTGGCGCAATACAGTATAACCCCAACGTTCAGGAATTCCTCCCTTTCAACTTTGGGCACTACCCTGATAACAGCATATTCAAATAAGTCCTGCTCTTGCATGTTGCGTTTCTTTTACAAAAATTTCTGAATGTAATATCCGTGTTTTTAAAAACATTGCATAGGCATTGCGATGCTCTTCAGCAGAAGTAAATGGTACATCTATCATCAACCATTCATTTGGAATCAATGAAACAATCTCATCTATCAATTTATCAGTTAAAATGCTGCGGAACTGTTTATCAACTTCTTCCAGTCTGCCTACTTGTTTAAGTAACACATGGTCTTTCACATGCGTAAAAGGTTGGCTGGCTTTCTCCTCCCATCCCTGCCATGAGTGATGAAAATATAATGCCGCTCCATGATCTATCAGCCACAATTCCTTATTCCATATCAGCATGTTTGTGTTGCGGCTGGTGCGGTCAACATTCATCAGCAGGCAATCGAGCCACACAATTTTTGATGCAAGCGCCTCATCTATTTTTGTAACAACAGGATCAAACGTAGTGGAGCCGGAAAGGTAATGCAGCCCAAGATTAAGACCTACACTGGCTTTCAGCAGGTCCTGTATCTCTTCATCAGGCTCGGTACGGCCAAAAGCCTCATCAAGATTGGCAAATACTATCTCCGGAACTTTTAAGCCAAGCGCTTTGGCTATCTTCTCTCCTATCAGTTCAGCTATCAATGCTTTTACGCCCTGCCCGGCGCCACGAAATTTCAGCACATATAAAAAACCATCATCGGCCTCCGCAATAGCAGGCAGCGAACCTCCCTCCCGCAAAGCAGTTACGTAACGGGTAACATTTACATTTCTTATCTGCAAGCCTGCATCCATAAAACGAAAATACGATAGTGGTTGTGAAGTTGGGGAGAAAATGGAATTGGGTGGGGAGAAGAAAATATTTTGGGCTGTGAGCATTTGTTCATTGATCAACTTCAGTTCCCGCTTTCCATTACAAATCCGCCGCAAGACCTTCACAAAACCTTCAGCGGGTTTTCCATTTCAATCGGGCAGCCTTGAAGCGAAGAATATAAACCAACAATTTCAAATCCCCGGTTCGTGAGACACGAACCATGGAATAGGCTCGCAAAGACGTGCGATAATTTTGTTATCTTCCATATATCAAACACCACTTATGAAACTCTTTAAAAATAAGGAACCACAAACGGTTGAAGTAAAAGGCAATCCACTTGTTTGTCCCATCTGTTCAAACAATCTTTTTTATACAAGAGATACATTTGTACGCAGAGGCTTGTTTGCAAGGGATTGGGCAAAATGTTTTGTTTGCTCTGAATGCACCTATATATTTTGGTTTTGGAGCTAGTATCTCGTTTCTTAAATAAACTCTCCCCCGATCATCACCTTATCAATTAAATTATTACCAAACGAATAAGGCAAATACGCCAGTGAAGGAATTGGTTTTGTAAAAATGAGGTTTGCTTTTTTACCTACTGTAATACCCCCCAGTTCGTTACCGAGTTCCATTGCATAAGCGCCATTTATGGTGGCGGCATTAATGGCTTCTTCGGGTAGCATCCTCATTTGTATGCAGCTAAGGGCAACAACAAAATTCATATTACCGCTGGGTGATGAGCCGGGATTATAATCTGATGCAAGCGCTATAGCAGCACCACTATCAATGAGTTGTCTTGCCGGCTGCAATGGCATTCGAAGAAAAAATGCGGCGGTGGGAAGCAAAGTACTAACCCCTTTCCACTTTGTAAGAAGTGCTATGTCAGTTTCAGTAAGTGTCTCCAAATGATCCAGGGAAACGGCATTGAGTTTTATTCCTGTTTCTATTCCGCCAATGCTGTTGAGCTGGTTTACATGCAGCTTTGGTTTTAGGCCGTACTGCATTCCTGCCCTGCAAATAGTTTCTGTTTCTTCTGCAGAAAAAAATCCCTTTTCACAAAATACATCTATATAATCCGCCAGCTTTTCTTCAGCAATAATGGGAAGCATTTCATTAATGATAAGATCGATATAACCCTGATGGTTTTCTTTGTATTCAATTGGGTAAGTATGTGCGCCTAAAAAAGTGGACTTGATGGAAAGCGATGACCTCTCTTTTAATTTTTTTATTACACGAAGCATTTTTAATTCACCCTCTACAGATAATCCATAACCGCTTTTAATTTCTATTGCACCTGTACCTAGTTTGCTTACTTCTTCCAGTCTTTTCCATGCCTGGTTAAATAATTCATCTTCTGAAGCCTGGTTTAATTTTTTGGCAGAATTTAAAATGCCTCCACCTTTAGCCGCAATCTCTGCATAGCTTAATCCCTTTATCTTATCAACAAATTCATTTTCCCTGCTGCCTGCAAATACAAGATGGGTGTGGCTATCGCACCAGGCGGGAAGAATGATCCCCTCCAAATCCCCCCCGGTGGCGGAGACTTTTGGAGCATCTTTCATTTCGCCATATTCTGCAATGATGCCGTCTTCAATAATTAAATATGCATTTTCAATTACAGGTAAGTGGGCAAGTTCTTCTCCTCTTAATAAATGTGTTTGTTCTCTTACATTTACAAGTTGCTTTATGTTTGTTATTATTTGTGAGGGCATTATTCAGCTTTGAATGCAGGATTGTAAATGATACCGATAATATTATTCCAGGAATCTTTTACGGTGGCAACAATAATATCTTCTCCAACATTTTGCGGGGGATGATGTGCTGTTGCTCCTAATGAAAGTAACCTGTTATATGAATCTTCAACATTATTTACTCCCCAGTACATCTCAACATTCTCAGATTTTATTTCATTGCTTTCACCAGGCTGCAGACCAAGCTCGTAGCCGGCTATATTAAAGCCAACATAAAAAGGCATATCAAAATAAGGAACAGTGTGAAACGCTTCTGTGTACCATTGTTTTGCTTTTTCTATATCAGGCACTTTATAAATAGCTGTGCGTAATCCTAAAAATTCTTTTTGCATAGTGTTGTATTAAAAAATAAAGATGCAGATTTCTCTGCATCCTTACAATTATATCTTCTATTTAAAATTACTAAACCGTAGTACTTACAGTACCCGATTTATTCATAGCGCTAAGTATAGCCCCTACCACAGCGCCTGTTATCCCCCACATTACAGTTGTAATACCAATATCGGCTGCCACTATATGCTTGCTCATTGTGTTAGTGGTTGCATACATAATAAGGTCAATGGATGCAGAAAACAAAAGGCCCAGCACCAGCCCTGTTACCAATCCTGAAGATAGAGATGCAACACCCGATTTGGAAAATACATAAGCCAATAAAAAGCCTGCTAATAAATTTCCTAATATCAATGCCCACCATTGAAACTGTTCCATTGTCCTTTCTACATTTGTTGCACTGCCTGGATGATCTTTAAAATATCCTGCGAAAAGATTACCATAAAATAGCCATCCGAGAAGAAAGAAAACTACTCCTCCAACTATTCCACCAATAAGAAAATTTTTCGTGTTCATAAATGGTTGTTTTGGTTAAAAAATAATAATTGAAAACTAAAATATTCAGATCTAAATATTTTTCACAATCGCTGCAGGTGAAGATCAAAGGATATATGCTTGTGTAACATACAGTAAAAGGTGGGAAAGTCAAAAAAATGAGATCACATTTTTATCACACTAATGTGGATTACTTTTCATTTGCTTTTAACAGCCTGATAAAGTTGCCGCCTAAAATTTTACGGGTATCTTTTTTACTGTATCCTCTTGCTAATAATTCTTTTGTAATTAAAGGAAAATTTACAACTCCATCTAATAGTTGCGGAGTAGAATTGATACCATCAAAATCAGAGCCCAGCCCAACATGATCAACACCAATTAACTTTACTATATAATCAAGGTGATCGAACAATAAATGGAACGGCGCTTTCATTGCATCAACCTCAGCTTTGTATTTTTCTGATAATATCATATCAGCAAAGTAAGGTTCAGCATTTATCTTTAGCAGTGAATCTCTTTCCGTCTTATGCTTTTGTGCAAAAGCAGCATACTTTTTATTATAAGTACTGTCTAAAAATCCTGAGAAAAAATTCAGGTGAATAACACCTCCATTTTTACCTACCGCTTTTATCTGGTCATCTTTTAAATTGCGGAATGCAGGACATAGATTATACACGCAACTATGGGAAACTAAAACAGGTTTTGTTGTTATGCTGACAGCATCCCAAAAAGTTTTTTCTCCCACATGACTTAGATCCACCAACATTCCCAACTCATTCATTCGCTTAACCACATTCCTTCCAAAATCATTCAAACCTTTTGGCTGGTGCAGTAAAGAGTCTTTCGTTTCTTCCATTGCCGAACTTGCCCACGGCGGGGAATTATTCCATGTTAGCGTCATGTAACGGGCGCCTCTTTTATATAAGCTGTCTAATTTATTAAGATCATTTTCTATCATGTGCCCGCCTTCCACACCAATCATAGCTGCCAGCTTTTTTTTTCGAACTGTTTTTAATAATTCATGAGAAGAATAAACAATTTTCACCCTGCCCGGATTGCGTTCTGCTGTTGCATACAAAGTATCTATCTGGCGGTTTGCATAAGCAAATGGGTTTGGCTGTTTGCCATCGCACCAGATGGAAAATATTTGTACATCAACGCCGCCTTCTTTAAATCTATTAAGATCAGAATGCGTTTTACCACGAAGATCCTGGTCAAAACTATATCCACGCTCCAGGCAGGTAGTAAGAATATCATTATGGGTATCCACAACAATGGCTTTATTATGCAGTTTTTGATATTGGGCAAAGCCTGGGTGCATCCCAAAAGAGCTAAGAAGAAAAACAATGCAGGTTTTATATAATTTCAATAGAAATATTTAAGAAATAAAGTAAAGCATTTTTACCCAAACACTATCTTTAATAATCTAAACCCCTGTAAATTCTTACCTTGCCTGCATGAAAAAAAATTCGTTGCTCTTATTGCTGGTGACTTTTGGTTGCACAACTATTACACATACAAAAAAAGATCGACTGGGCTTATAAAATTGACAACTCAATGGTGAACACAGTGAATGTTATTGACAGGAAAAATATTATAGCTTCCACCATGGATGGCAAAGTTGTACTTCTACAAATTAAATAAACTTATTTTTTACTTTTTATGAAAACTATCAAAACACGCAAATTTTATTTATTAATCCTGCTATTACCCGCTTATTTATCCCTGCAGGCACAGCGGTTTGATACAGCGCTTTCAAAACTTAACGCCAACTACATGCAGGAAAAACTGCATCTGCATTTTGACAGGGCTAGTTATAATCCCGGAGAAACTATATGGTTTAAAGCTTATTTGTTTGCAGGAATTTATCCATCGCTGATTAGTAAAACACTATATGTTGAATTATTAGATGATAAAGGAAAAATGATTGAGCGTAAAACCGCACCGGTTGTAATATCAAGCACTGCTTCATCATTTGACGTGCCTGAAAATTTTTCAGGCTCCGCAGTATATATAAGAGCTTACACAAAGTGGATGCTGAATTTCGATTCATCATTTATATATAGCAAAGCCATTCCAATTATCAATTCAAATCCAACAGCCAATAAATCTATCCCATTATCGCAAAAAACAAATGCAGCCGCAATAACACAACAACCCATATTTTTCCTGCAATTTTTTCCTGAAGGCGGAGACCTGGTTCAGCAGATAAAATCCCGGGTGGCATTCAAAGCAACCAATAATACGGGATTGCCGGTTAATATAAGTGGAGATATACTTGACAGCAGGAAAAATAAAATTACATCCTTCTCAAGTGTACATGATGGTATGGGAAGTTTTGAATTGTTACCCCAACCGGGCGAAGTATACAAAGCTGTGTGGAAGGATGAAACAAAAAAAATACATGAAACCTTATTACCTGTTGCCAAACAAAATGGCGTTGTGCTGGAGGTAAATAATAATTTAAATCAAATTGAATTTAAAGTTAAGAGTTCTGTTGATAACCCTCCGGGTTACCCGTTTGTATACGTGGTAGCGCAAATGGATCAACAACTTTTGTACAAGGCAAAAGCTAATATTACAAAAAAAATGATTGCTTCAGGTATCATTCCTTCAGAAAATTTACCTGCCGGTATAATACAGGTTACCTTATTTACACCTGATGAAAAGCCAATAGCTGAACGGATTACTTTTATAAATCTACCGGCTTATTCTTTTATAACCGATCTTAACGCTGCATTAAAAGATTTAGGCAAAAGAAAGAAAAACGTTATACAAATAGATGTGCCGGATACTATTCTTACTAATCTTTCGGTTAGCGTTACAGATGCAGAACTGGATCCTTTTCAAACAGAAGATAATATTTTTTCTCACGTGTTACTTACTGATGATATAAAAGGATATGTTCACAACCCGGCATATTATTTTTCAAGCGATGCAGATTCTGTTGCAGACCATCTTGATCTGGTGATGATGACAAACGGCTGGAGGAGATTTAAATGGGAAAATATTCTTGCAGGAAATTTTCCAAAATTAAATTACACCCCGGAAAATTATCTTTCTATAGAAGGCCGGATGTATGGAGTTAATAAGGCGTTGATGGCAAATAAAGAAATGATCAGTATTATTCAATTAAAAAATGGCAACAAACAATTTTTGAATACCGCTATGCAGCCCGACGGTAAATTTACTTTTCCTGATATGATATTTTACGATACCGCAAAATTTTATTACCAGGTTAATAATGATAAAAACAAATCACTTACTACAAGAGCAGATTTTGATATTAAAACCAGCTTTTTAAAAGAAGCACTACGTCAAAAGCCTGACAGTAACTTATCATTACGTTTAGCCCCTCCCGATACAATAGTTTTGACAAAGAACAAAGAAATATACAAGGAGCAATTAAGCCGGGCGGAATTAAGTAAAGTAAAAACTTTAAAGGAAGTGGTGGTCACTACCAACAAAAAATCAAAAGAACAAATATTGGATGAACAATATACGTCCGGATTTTTTTCGGGTGGACAGGGGCATACCTTCTCTCCTGAAGATGATCCTGCTTTTAGTGCAGCACTAAATGTGTTACAATACCTGCAGGGAAGAGTGGCAGGCTTGCAAATATCCATGGGTTCTCCAGTTACTGCCACCAGACGGGGTTCAACAACCTCCTTTTTTTTAAATGAAATGCCGGTGGACGCCGATATGGTTCAAAACACACCGATGAGTGATGTTGCCATGGTAAAAGTATTTGACCCGCCATTTTTTGGCGCTTCCGGTGGAGGAGCAGGAGGCGCTATAGCCGTTTATTTAAAAAAGGGAGCCAATACATCTGATGCAAAGGGTTTAGATTTTATAAACATTGCCGGGTATTCTCCTGCTAAAGAATTTTATTCACCCGATTATTCAAAGCCTAACCAATCAACTGATAACGATTACCGGAAAACTTTATATTGGAATCCATTTGTTATAACTAATAAAGAACACCGCCGGATTTTTTTACCTTTTTATAATAATGATATTACCAGAAAAATAAAAATTATTATAGAAGGATGTAATGAAGATGGGAAATTAACACGTGCAGAAAAAGTACTGCAATAATTTTTAACCTTATACTTCTGATGCCAGGATATATTTATATTTATTGTTGAAACAGGTATGATACAACAACATCCTTATTGCAGAACATGTGGCTCCATGGTAAAGTCAAAGAATGTGTGTCATTATTGTGGCTGCGAGCCATTAAAGGGACATAGTTATTGTTGTGATTGCGGCACTTCCACCATTGCTGAAGCTATTATGTGCGTACACTGCGGCGCATCATTTCAAACAAAGTTTCCTGCTATGTTAGCCGTGCTGATAACTATTGCTATAGTGGTAACCCTTGCCGGTGCAGGTTATTTTATAACTCAATCAGGAATCGAACCTTCAGAAAAAATTACTGACAGGATTAATACAAAAAATATCAATGATTCAACTAATCTGTATAAACCTTTACCGGGAAAGAAAGATGAATCAGGAAAAATTATTATAAATAATATTCCGCCTACCCTTTTAAATAACAGAAATGAAGCAATAACCCGCCTTACAAAAAACCTACCTCAAAATCCAAAGCCTGAAAGTGAGAGCAGTACAAAGCCAGTACCTCCACAAAAAAATAAAGAGGAAACTATTATTAGCCCTACGAATAAGGCTCCTTCAATACCCGGCAGCGTTAGCATTAATGTTTTTTCTGCCAGGGAAACAAGAAGTTACGCAGCTGGCTGTACTTATTTTGAAGGAAGATCAAAAAATAATGTTGTATTTTTTACAACAAATGTATATGGATACGTTAAGATAAACGGAAGAGTATATCCATTACAAGGGGTGCAAAAGGGAAATGATATTGCTACGTTTTCCGGGGCCGGTTATGAAGTAACCATCGAAATTGAAGGGCTGGCTGGTAATGAAGCTGAATGGATGGCAGAAGCAACACTGGTTGTAAAAGATGTAAGACAAAGAACATTATCGCGGCACAAAGTATATTCTACCTGTACAGATTTTTAAAGCATAAAATAATTTTTTTGAAGATATATTTGCATTTATCACTGAAACTTATATGGAACTAGCACCACGCTATTGCAGATCATGCGGCTCAAGGATTCTTGTTAAGAATGTTTGTCATAATTGTAACCGTGACCCGTTGAAGGGAGATAATTATTGTTATGATTGCGGCGCATTAACTCCCAATGCTGATAGTTGTTTAAAATGCGGCGCCAGGTACAAAACAAGCTTTCCGGTAAAACCTTTCGTAGTAATAGGTAGCCTGTTAATTATTAGCGTGGCACTGGCAGCATATTTTTTATCCCGCCCTGATAAGACATCTTTGGCATCGCAGGAAAAAGCCATAACGCAAACTGCAACAATGCCTGAAACCAATAAACAGGAATTACCACAAACCCCGGCTGCAATCGTTAGCAACCCGGTAGATTCCTCAGCTTTAAAAAATAATAACTCTACAGACTCGGCTATAATTAAAACTCCTCCACCGGATTCAGTTAAAAAATCAGCATCCGGTATTTTTACTTCAGAAGAGTTAAAAGCATACAAGGCCAGGTGTTCTTATTTCGGTAAAAATCAAAGGAACCAGGTAGTATTTTTTATTGCAAATGGATCAGGATATGTAAAAATGAATGAAAATATATATGAATTAAAGAGAAAGAGGAAGGGAGTTGATGTGGCTGTATTTGGCAATGATGAATACGAAGCAACTATTACCATTGATGGATTAAGCGGTAGTGCCAGGGAATGGCTTGCATCATGTACTTTAATTATAAAAGACCTGCTTCAAAATACATCTGCAAAACATAAAGTATATTCACCCTGTATAGAATTATAAAGCAATTACAACTGATTTGATTTTAAAATCTTATTTCCATTATTAATTTTTATACCCCGCATTAATGAAAAAAATATTTCTGTATTGCCTGCTGTTTATCTCAACATGTGCCTTTGCACAAAATGATGTATTAAGAAATAAGGCTAATCAATCTGCTGATAAAATTGAATCGAAAGTTATTGCATGGCGTCGTGATTTTCATGAGCATCCTGAATTAGGAAATAATGAATTTAGAACAGCAGGAATAATTGCAAAACATCTGCAATCATTAGGTATTGAAGTAAAAACAGGAGTTGCAAAAACAGGAGTTGTAGGAATATTAAGAGGCGGTAAACCAGGTCCTGTTGTTGCTTTGCGGGCAGACATGGATGCTTTGCCGGTTATTGAAAGAACGCCGGTTCCCTTTGCATCGAAAGTAAAAGCAAAATATAACGGGCAGGAAGTTGGTGTAATGCATGCCTGTGGCCACGATTCTCATGTTGCTATTTTAATGGGCGTTGCAGAAATATTATCATCAATGAAAAGTGATTTGGCAGGAACTGTAAAATTTATTTTTCAACCGGCTGAAGAAGGTGCACCAGTTGGCGAGGAAGGTGGAGCAGAACTAATGGTTAAAGAAGGAGTAATGGAGAATCCCAAAGTGGATGCAATTTTTGGATTGCATATCTCTGCCCAGACAGAAGTTGGTAAAATTGATTACCGGCCGGGAGGTATTTATGCCAGCGTTAACGATCTGAAAATAACTGTTAAAGGCAGGTCAGCCCATGGCGCTTCTCCGTGGGCTTCTATTGACCCGATAGTTGTATCTGCACAAATCATCAACAGCCTTCAAACAATTATCAGCCGTAATCTTAATATTACTGAAAATGCGGGCATTGTTACTATTGGCGCAATCCATGGCGGTAACCGTTCTAATATTATTCCGGAACAGGTTGAGATGTTGGGAACAATCAGGGCCCTAAGTCTTAATGATGAAAAAATGTTAATAGAAAGAGTACGGCAGGTAGTAACTAAAACAGCAGAGGCTGCAGGTGCAACTGCTGATGTACTGATTCCATATAGCTCACATTACCCAATTACCATTAACGATGCTGCTTTAACTGAAAAAATGTTGCCCTCTCTCCGCAAAACTGCAGGTGCTGAAAATGTGATACTGATACCGCCACATACCGGCGCAGAGGATATGTCTTTTTTCCTGCAAAAGGCCCCGGGTATATATTTTAATTTAGGAGGAATGCCAAAAGGGCAAGACCCTAAAACTGCGCCATCACATCATACCCCTGATTTTTATCTTGATGAAAGCGGCTTTAAACTGGGTGTAAAGGCCTTAACAAACCTTGTATTGGATTATATGGGTTTGGCAAAAAAATTAAGCCTTTCTGAAAAACAGAAAGGCTTAACGATTGCTTGCCATTGAAAATCTTAGTCCGGTGGCAAAACCCGGTAACAATTTATTTTCCTTTTACAGAATCTTTAGCCATTTTAGCTGTAGAATCAACTTTATCTTTCTTCGCTTCAGCAGAAGAATCAATTTTGTCTTTTGTTGCGTCAGCAGAAGAATCAATTTTGTTTACAACTGAATCTTTTTTGTCTTCAGTGCTTGTAGTAGAGCTATCATTACAAGCTACGAATGTACCTGCGATAACTAATGCTAAAAAAATCTTTTTCATGTTTAATTTATTTTAAGTTTATGTCTTTTATACCTGATTCGCTAAAAAGTAACCCAAGACGATAAAAATTAATTTATAGTACCCTTTTCCAACAAAAAGGCCACTAAATTTTTAGTGGCCTTACGCTTTTGAGCGTACCAGATATTTTAATGAACAATTCGTTTAACCATTGGTTACCGAAAGTGTCCATGATCGATCTGTAGATTGCATGAATACCTCCTTTTTATTTGGTGACAGAAGTATAAAATTACTGCCAAAAAATTAAAGAACAAAATGTAGAAAAACAATTTTACCACTCATTTCATAAACTATTTTTTATTCCTGCTGGTAATAATCTTTACAGGTTTCCAGGGTAGCCTCAATTTTATTAACTATTTCATTTAGCCCAAAAGGCTTTTCTATATAACCATCTGCTCCATATTCTTTATAATTGACAAGCGCTTTTGCAGAAGCAGAAAACATTAAAATGCACATGTATTTTGTTTCCGCATGCCTCCTTAATTCTTTACAAATTTCTCTTCCATCCTGGCCTTGTAAATAGATATCAAGAATTATAAGGTCGGGTAAGAATGATTTAATTACAGAGACGAGATCCCGTTGTGTGGTAACAGTTTCTATTTCATAGCCTTTTTCTTCAAGAAAAAATTTTAATACTTCCAGCAGATCTCTGGAATCATCCACAATAATAATTTTACTCATAAACCGGTTTTGATAGCAACCAAATATATTATTTCCGCATTATATTTTAAAATTTCTCTTATATACTAAAAATAAACTATGGTTTAATTCTTGTGGAAAAATTAGTTTTTCTGAAATATGAAGAGGATACTAATTGTTGATGATGATATAGATATACTAACAGTAGTACAATTAGTACTCGATGCCAACGGATTTGAAGTGGCTGCAATATCTAAATGGCAGCAAATTTATACCCAAATTGATACTTTTAAACCCGACTTGATATTACTTGATGTATCATTAGGTACACAGGATGGCAGAAATATCTGTAAGCAAATAAAGTCGGGCAATGAAACAAAGCATATTTCAGTAATTCTATTTTCAGCTAATCATAATGTTGAAAACAATCTATCAGAATGTATGGCAGACAGCTTTATTTCTAAACCATTTGATATTAATAATTTGATAGAAGGAATTAATAATCAACTTATGGAAACGAATGGTTTTAATTAACTAACTCTCCTCTTTACTTAATATTATACACAAATGAAAGTCCTTTAAAACCTTTTCCTACTTGAGGAATAAAGCTGATGTTTTTATAAGCTTTAGTTTTATGCCACTCAGGAATTAAAATACCCGAGGCAGCACCTAAAACATACCCTAATATATTATCACTCAAAAAATGATACCCTGATTTATACCTCATATATCCAACTACTGCAGGTATAGCTGCTGCAATAACCCATACAAAAGGTTTTGCTTTTGAACCAGGATTAAGATCGCTAAATACTTTTGCCGCAAAAAAAGTACCCGTTGCTGAGGCTGCTGTATGGCCTGCATAAAATGAGCGTTGATTTTTTGCTTTAATTCTTTCATTATCCGGTGCTTTACTGGGACCGTATACCAAAGGCCTGGAACGATCTATAGCACCTGCTGCCAATGTAAAAAGGGCGCTTGTAATGGAAAGGCTTTCCACATACATTATTAAAATACTGGAAGCATCTCTTCTTTCATTTTTATTTAGCATTAGCATTGCAACAGGCATGGCAAACGCAGCATAAAATGGCACATAACTGTCTTTATTTATTTTATCAGAATAAAAGCCTGCATTACCCCTGTCAAAAGATGGAATTTTATCTTTTGTTTTAGTTGCCAGGTCAGCTAGGGTAAGGTCTTTTTTATTTTGAATAAGTGTAAACCCTAAAAAAGATAAACCTACACCTAAACCAATAACAGGTGCATCTTTTTTAAAGGAGGTTTTATAAGGATATTTTGAAATTGTTTCATTGGTTTGAGTAACAGTATTAACCTGAACATTGTTAGCGCTCTCATGAATTTGAACACTGGTGAGAGTATCTTGGCTTAATACATTAACAGAATCCTGTGCATTTGAACTTTTTAAGATAAACAAGCAGGTAAATAATATAAATATTTTCTTCATGAGTAAAATTTAAGTTTAAGATTTTGAATCATGTTATGCAAAAACAATGCAAGAATTTTTTTGTTGGTATTTCTACAGATTAATTAAAGACCCTGCACATAGTTTGTTATTAATTTTCCACAACTTTATTCAGATAGGACATAAAAATCCTGCCATAATTTTTATATTTAAATATGGAATACTTTGTAAACAGAAGTTCAGTTGTAAGGGAAATTTGGGGAAAGGGAGATACTATCCTTTTTATTTTTTCAGGAGCCTCTGCGGAATTTGCTTTAAACAAGGCAGTTGATTGGCTATATTTTACCGGCAAACTTCCTGCTGATCCTTTAGGCAGATTATTTTCAACTGTAACTTATGCAAGAAATATTGTCTTTTCTGAAAAAGAAGCTGCTTGCAAAGCCATAGATAAAATTACTTCCATACATTCAACCGTTGAAAAAAACAGGGGATCACTAATACCTGATTGGGCTTACAGAGATGTGCTCTTTATGCTTATTCATTATTCTATCGCCTCATTCGAAGTATTGGAAAGAAGACTTACGCTTCAGGAAAAGGAAGAAGTTTTCAATGTATTTTACCGGTTTGGAGTACAAATGAATTTGCAGGGCTTGCCGGGAAACTATAAGGAGTGGCAGATGATGAGAGCTGATCATTTGAATAGTCATTTGGAAAAGAGCATCTACACTATTGATTTGTATAAACAATATAAAAAGCATTTGGGAAGAATCAGATATAAGCTATTATTGGAAGCTCAAATACTTGTTGTACCACAGAAAGTGAATAAATTATTAGGCCTTGGACAATTTTCAGTGCTAAGGTCTTTCCTTGTTCTTTATAAATTCTTCCGGAAGATTAAAATGGATTGGTTTTTAAAATCCATAATCCTTCCAGATAAATACAAAACTGAAATAAGGGCTTTGGACGTTTCTCCAAGAAATTCTTAATTTTAAAAAATTGTTAAAAAAATTTTGTATAATTAACTTTCTAAGTGTAAATTTGCTTATCCATCCCTATCTAAATACTACCCTCTCCCATAAGAAATAATAAGATTTAATTTTCTGGATTCCATTAATTCCTACGAAAACCTGCTTCTTTAATCATTTTTAAATTTAAAATGTAGGTTATGAAAAAATTTTATTCAACTCAAGTTGGAGAAACGGTTGTAGCAATTGGTATTATTACAGGTTTTTATGGTTTAATGGCGATAGCCAGCCTACTTGCTTGGTAGTCTATAACTAACCTCTGATAATTTTTTTATTGGGATGCCCATATGGCATCCCTTTCTATTTTCCAGAAGTTTTGAGAAACATCCCATTTTGAAATCGTTTAAATTTCAGGCAAAGCACGATTGTTTTATAGGGATATTAAATATGTAAGTAGATATATAAAATTTAAATTTGATAAAAGGATGTAATCTATTGATAAACAATAAATAACTCATATAATAAATAGTTTTTACATTTTTTAACTAACTTAATTATTTTGCAGATAATTAAATAATAATAATAGGTAATGATTCTTAAATTTAAATTTTACAAACAACTATTATATAATGATTATTAGAACATTATGCTTAAATATGATAATAATTTTCTTTAGTAAAAAATAGTTATATCTTGAGACGGGATATACTAAGCATATTAGTTAATTTTTTAAAGCCTTTTTATGAAAAAATCCTCTTCCATAATTTTTAGCGTTATTCTCGGACTGGTTATTTTAGGCTGCTCCTCTCCCAAGGAATTGGAATACACGGACTATAAAAATTTTCACCTGGAAAATTTGGGCTTTAATGCCTCAAGGGTAACTTTAGACCTTCAATACTATAATCCGAATAATTTCGGACTTCAATTACGAAGAACAGATTTGGATATTTTTATTAATAATAATTTCCTGGGACATAGTGCTTCTGATACTTTAATAAATATTCCCCGGAGGGATACTTTTCTTCTTCCCATAAAATTTGATATGGACATGAAAAATGTATTTAAAAATGCATGGAATACTATGATTGGAAATGAGGTGATGGTAAAGGTTACCGGGAAAATAAAAGTTGGGAAGGCAAATGTATTTATGAGTATGCCTGTAAATTATGAAGGAAAACATAAGTTTTCTTTCTTTTAATACCTAAGGATTTCCCCATTTAGCGGGATTTTCTCTCCAATCTAAGAGAGTTTTCTCTTCATTAACAGATACAATGCCCTTCTCCATTGCCAATTCTATTAATGTATGGTAATCAGTAAGGGATTTATACGGAACATTGGCTTGCTTAAAGGCTTCCTGGGCTTCATCAAATCCATAATTAAAAATAGAAACCAATCCATTCACTTCTAAACCGCTATTTTTTAGAACTTTTACTACCTCAAGACTACTTTTCCCTGTAGAAATAAGGTCCTCAATAACTACTACATTCATTCCTTTCTCATAAAACCCTTCTACCTGGTTACCTAACCCATGTTCCTTTGGTTTAGGGCGAACATAGATGTATGGAAGCTTTAATTGATCGGCAGCCATGGCACCCCAGGGAATGCCTGCAGTAGCCACACCAGCTAAGAGGTTAGCCTGGGAAAATGATTCAAATATTACATTACACATTTCCGATTTAATAAAATCTCTTATAAAGGGAAACGAAAGTATCTTCCTGTTATCACAATATATCGGACTCTTCCAACCACTTGCCCAGGTAAAAGGTTTATCCGGACTTAGCTTTATTGCATTAATTTGTAAAAGTTTTTCAGCAACAGCCTTTTTATTATTCATGCCGCTAAGGTAATCTATGTTTATAAAAATTTATTTTGAAACCAAACCTGTTTTTCTCTGTGACAAAATTGATACTACAATAGATGAATATATGCATCATCCTGATGCAGTATATATTGATGAAATATCAACAGCTGCTATTAACTCATTATTACATGAGATAGCCAAACCTGAATTTCATGCAGGGATAATATTAAATAAAGATTTTAGTAAACTAAGGAAAGCTTTTTTTAAGCATTTCACAGTAATTACTGCTGCAGGCGGTGTTGTAATAAATACAAATGAAGATATCCTGCTGATCTATAGACGTGGGAAATGGGATCTTCCTAAAGGCAAATTAGATGATGGTGAAACATTAGAGCATTGTGCGCTAAGAGAGGTAGAGGAAGAAACCGGATTAACCGGGATTGATTTAGGAGAAAAAATTACTACAACTTACCATACCTATACAGAATTTGGGAAACATATTTTAAAGGAATCGCACTGGTATAAAATGCAATGTAATACTCACCAAAAATTAGTGCCTCAAACAGAAGAAGATATTACAGATATAAAATGGGTTAAACAATCTAGCCTGAAGAAATACACATTGAATACATATCAAACCATCCTGGAAGTATTAAGCCAGCTTGAAAAAAAATAATTATCTTTTTGGAAGGATAGCAACCGTAAGCCGGCTGATGCAAATAAGTTTCTCTGTGTCATCATAAATTTTTATATCCCAAACATGTGTACTCCTGCCAAGATGTAATGGTGTACAGTGTCCTGTAACTATTCCGCCTTTTGCACTGCGGACATGATTGGCATTTATTTCCAACCCAACGCAAATATTTTTTTCCCTGTCAATAACCAACGCAGAAGCAACACTGCCAATAGTTTCAGCCAATGCGCAGGAAGCTCCTCCATGCAAAATACCATAAGGTTGTTTGGTTTTTTCATTTACCGGCATTGAAAGTTTCAAAAAATCTTCACCAATCTCTACCCATTGCATGCCTAAATAATCAGCCATGGTTTCCTTCCCAAAATCCTTTATACCATCAAGCGTAATAGATTTATTGAACCAGATTGACATCAGTGTTACGATTTAAGAGTACTTGCTACCTCAGGCGGCAAAAATTGAGAAACATCACCACCATTCCTGATAACGTCACGAACAAGCGTAGAGGCAATTGAAGTGAATTGAGGAAGACAGGTAAGAAAAATGGTTTCAACATTATGATCTAAACTCCGGTTCATATCTGCGATAGCTTTTTCATATTCAAAATCATTTACGTAACGTATGCCACGCAGAATAAAATTGGCACCAACATCTTTACAGCAATCAACCGTTAGCCCGTCATAAGCCAATGCATCCACTTTAGGGTTGTCTTTATATATCTCTTTTAACCAATAAAGCCGCTTCTCTTCAGAGAACATCGGTTCTTTACTGCTGTTTCTTCCTATGCCAACAATAAATTTATCAAACAGTGGCAAAGCCCTGTCTATAATATCAATATGCCCAAGTGTTACAGGATCAAATGTGCCGGGGAATAAACATATTCTCATAAGAGATTTGTTTTGGTTAATTGGAAACGCTTTTATCCGAGAGTAAATATAGTACTGCCATTCTTATTGCCACGCCATTTTCTACCTGCTGCAAAATTATTGATTGGTTTGAATCCGCCACATCACTGTCAATCTCCACTCCCCTGTTAATTGGCCCGGGATGCATGATAACAATTTCTTTATTTAAACTATCCAGCAATTTTTTATTTACACCATACGCAAGATTATATTCACGGAGAGAAGAAAATAAAACCTGGTTCTGTCTTTCCAGCTGAATGCGTAATACATTGGCTACATCACACCACTGCAATGCCTTCTTTAAGTTGTATTCAACTTTTACGCCCAATGCTTCGGTAATATGTTTTGGGATTAATGTTGGCGGACCAGCCACCATTATCTCTGCTCCCATTTTTTTCAAAAGATAAATATTACTGAGCGCAACTCTTGAATGCATGATGTCACCAATTAAAACTATTTTCTTTCCTTCCAGGTTTCCTAATCTTTCAACAATTGAAAATGCATCAAGCAATGCCTGGGTAGGATGTTCATTAATGCCATCACCGGCATTAATAATAGCAGCAGGAATATGTTTTGCTAAAAAATGGGGAGCACCACTGGCACTGTGCCGCATCACTACCATATCCACTTTCATGGATAAAATATTGTTCACGGTATCAAGCAGGCTCTCGCCTTTTGAAACTGACGAGGCTGAAGAAGAAAAATTAATTGTATCAGCGCTTAACCTTTTTTCTGCCAGCTCAAAAGAAATCCTTGTACGGGTAGAGTTCTCATAAAAAAGATTTACAATAGTTGTATCTCTTAAAGATGGAACTTTTTTAATAGGCCTCTGTAAAACTTCTTTGAATTGTTTGGCAGTAGTAAGAATTGATTCAATATCTGATTTCTGTAAATCTTTAATGCCGAGGAGATGCTTGGTAGATAGTTGCATTAAAAATCAAAGCTAAAG
>JAQBNL010000098.1 GCA_028288585.1 Chitinophagaceae bacterium
AATCGCCATGGAGTATTTATGAAGTGCACCTTACCAGATGGATGCGCCCAAATAAACAGGATGAAGAAACATATCATTATTATAAAGGAATTTCCGAACGCCTGGTTCCTTATGTAAAAGAAATGGGATTCACCCATGTAGAATTAATGCCTGTAATGGAGCATCCATACGATGGAAGCTGGGGATACCAGGGTGCAGGATATTTTGCCCCAACATCAAGATTTGGAACGCCTGAAGATTTTATGGAAATGATAGATGCGTTTCATGATGCTGACATCGGCGTTGTTCTGGATTGGGTGCCTTCGCATTTTCCTTATGATGCTCACGGCTTGTTTATGTTTGATGGCACGCATACATATGAATATGCTGACATGCGCAAAGGTTTTCACAAGGATTGGAACTCCTATATTTTTAATTATGACAGGGGAGAGGTAAAATCTTTTCTTATCAGCAGCGCAAGATTTTGGTTTGATAAATTTCATATCGATGGTATCCGCGTTGATGCAGTAAATTCTATTCTCCGTTTGGATTATTCCCGCAAAGAAGGAGAATGGGAACCTAATAAATTTGGAGGAAACGGAAACCTTGAAGCAATTGCTTTTATAAAAGAATTTAATGAAACTGTTTATCGTGATTTCCCTGATGTACAAACGATTGCCGAAGAAGCTTCTGACTGGCCTGATGTTTCCAAACCCACTCATTCCGGTGGATTAGGATTTGGGATGAAATGGATGATGGGCTGGATGCATGATACGCTGAATTATTTTAAGATGGACCCGTTGTTTAGAAAAGACCACCAGGATAAATTCAGTTTCAGCATGATGTATTTTTATGATGAAAATTTTATGCTGCCCCTAAGCCATGATGAAATAGTGCATGGCAAATCACCTATGCTTTATAAAATGCCGGGGGATGAATGGCAAAAATTTGCCAATCTTCGTCTTCTTTACACTTACATGTACACACATCCCGGGGGAAAATTGCTTTTTATGGGAAATGAATTTGGACAAACTTCTGAGTGGAATTACAAAAGCGAACTTGACTGGCAATTATTACAATTTGAGCCTCATAAAAAATTACAGGAATGCGTAAAAGACCTCAACCATCTTTATAAAGATGAGCCTGCCTTGTATGAGCTACAATTTGATCCCAAAGGCTTTGAATGGATAGACCTTAATCACCGTAATGAAAGTATTATCTGCTATAGGCGAAAAGGTAAAAGAAGCAATAATGATATGCTTATAATTTTAAATATGACACCCGTGGTACATCATAACTGGAAGGTATATGCAAAAGGGAAACCCCACTGGAAAGAAATTTACAATAGTGATGATAAAAAATACTGGGGTACAGGAGATGCGTTAAACCCTTCTCCCGAAGTTAAATTAGTTGATAAAAAAGAGAGGATTTTTGAAATAAATATCCATCTTCCGGCGTTAGGAGGGGTGATACTTAAATAGTTTATACTAAATCCTCAAATACCACTATGAAAAGCTTCTTACTAACGCTAATAACCTTATTTAGCCTCAACGGGATTTTTGCCCAGTCTGATAGCGCAAAATTTTATTTCAAAAAAGGAACTGATGAACAAACTGCAAGGCGCTATTTAGTAGCCGCTAAATATTTTGATAAAGCCATACAGTTTGATGCAAAATACACAGATGCTTACATTGAGAATGGAAGGGTTAATCTTTCCATGAGAAGAGTTGCAGTCGCACAAACTAATTTTGAAAAGGCATACCAGTTACAACCCGATAATCAGGTAGTGATAAAAGAATTGGCTTCTCTTTATATCAATAACAGGCAATTTCAACAAGCTAATGACCTGGCTCAAAAATGTAAAAATTGCCCTGAGGTAGAAAGAATCCTGGCGATGAGCAGTTATCAAATGGAAGATTATGCAAAAGCTATTTCATCTCTTGAAAAATTTTTGGTAAAAAATCCGGGTGATGCTGAAGCAACTTATACATTAGGCCGAAGCTACCTTGAGATAGAAGATTTTAAAAGTGCCATAAAGATGTATCAAAAAGCACTCACTTTAGACCCTACAAAAAATGTATGGATGTATGAGCTGGCTTTACAGCTTTATAATTCCAACGATTATCCTAATGCCAAAAAATATTTTTTAATGGCAGCAGATGCAGGCTATCCTAAATCAAATGATTTTTTAGAGAACCTTGGATTTGTTTATATAAATACCGGGGATGTTGAAAATGGACTAAAAAATTTAATTATAGTATTATCAAGAAAACCTAATAACAAGGAACTTTTAAATGATATTGCGCAGGCGTTGTACTCCGCAAAACGTTATGAAGAAGCGCTTGGCTATTATCAAAAATTACTGGAGTTAAATCCAAAAGATGCCAATTCATTATACATGGCAGGGATAACATTTCAAAAAATGGGACAGAAAGATCGTGGTATTGCTATGTGTGATGAAGCTATTAAACTTGATCCTGCTTTAGCTAAGAACAGGCAGAAGAAAGGCGATCAGTTTGGTTTATAATTTCGGCAATTACACCACATACCATTTGCTGTCATTATCCTTTGCATAAGATAATCCATTACTCATTTCGTGGATTTCTTTTCCGTTCTTATCAACATAATTTTTTATTTCATACACTCTTATCCCATTATTTTCCCTGGTAAGATATACTACAAGAGCATTTAATGTAGGCTGAATATCGTGCAGCCATTGCTCGTCACTTTCTTTTACAAATGCCTGGCTCATATTATTAAATTAAGTTTTACTTATACTATTTCCCCTTCAGTGGATAGGCGCTAATTCATCATCAGTACATTCACACTTCGCTGTAAAATATTAAAGGCAATTTCAGCCATCAGGTTTTCTTTATCAAGCGTAGGATTTACTTCTGTTATTTCAAAGCAGCAAATTTTTCTGTTCTGCATAAATTTACTTACCAGATCTTCTGCTTCCCGTTCTCTCAGTCCATTACTTACCGGCGTGCCCGTACCTCTTGAAATAGAAGCATCAAGACAATCAACATCAAAGCTTACATAAATATCAGTGCAGTCACTCAAATATCTCAACACTGAACGCACCACATTTTCTGCGCCCTTCCGGCGTATTTCACCAGTTGTCACAATCTTCATATCATACTTCTCTATTAAAAACCTTTCTTCTTTTTCATAATCTCTTAATGAAATAAACACTACATCTTCGGGCAAAACTTTGGGCGTTATTTTACCAAACTGTTTTAGCTGGTCCCATTGTTTTTTTGTCTTTTCATCCAGCTCATGCACCTTGCTTTCTATATTATCTTCCGCGATAGCAACAGAAAGTGGCATTCCGTGCATGTTACCCGATGGCGTTGTATAAGGCGTATGCAGATCAGCATGTGCATCTATCCATATCACACCTAATTTACTTTTAGGCTTTGCCATTTTTATACCGGCCATTACGCCCCCGGCAGTACTGTGATCGCCACTGATAATCACGGGAAAAAAATTATTCTTTATAGCATCTGCAACCGCTTTGCTTACCCTTTCATACATAGTAAGTACGCCATTTATTCTTTTGGCATAGGGTGAGGAGATTGGCTCGAATAATAACCTGTTCTCTGTTTCAATTTTCTCTGAAGGAAAGTGTACAAAGAAGTTGCTCATAAAATCCAGTGCAGCGATCTTAATGGCATAAATACCAAGGCTTGCGCCACGGGTACCGGCACCTATTTCACTTGGAACTTCGATAAGCTTAATATTCTTCATAAAAGATTTTTACCCTTGAAACACCGGAAGGTGTAAAATTTAAAAACAGGGTTAATAAATGGTAAGCCACAGGGACAACAAATTTATAATATTCATTTTGATTATGCTAATGAACGTAACGGCATATTCGCACTGCATTTAATCCCACTAATCCTTTGATCCCATAAATCCCGGTTCAGACAAACAATCCCTGTGAAAAAGCTGTGTATAACTATAAAAAGCTGGCTGAGACTTCCAAATATTTCTTTCTAACTTATACGATATATTTGCCACCCTTAAATAAATCCCGAATCTGTGAGATTAAAGAGCTTAGAAATTAAAGGTTTTAAAAGTTTTGCCGACAAAACAATAATAAATTTTGATGAAGGAATAACAGGAGTTATCGGCCCTAACGGTTGTGGTAAAAGCAACATCGTGGATAGTATCCGCTGGGTAATTGGTGAGCAAAAGATCAGCCAGTTAAGAAGTGAAAATTTGGAAAGCCTGGTTTTTAATGGCTCCAAGAACCGCAGCGCAAGCGGGCTTGCAGAAGTAAGCCTCACCTTCGAGAATACAAAAAATCTTCTCCCTACAGAATTTAATACCGTTACCATTACCCGTAAATTTTATAAGAGCGGCGAAAGTGAATATCGCTTAAATGATGTTAGCTGCCGGCTTAAAGACATCCATAATTTATTTATGGATACAGGCGTAAGTACAGACAGTTATGCCATTATCGAACTCGGTATGGTGGATGACATCATCCGTGATAAAGAGAACAGCCGCCGTAGAATGCTGGAACAGGCAGCCGGAATCTCTATTTACAAAACAAGAAAGAAAGAAGCAAAATTAAAATTAGATGCCACA
Organism: Chitinophagaceae bacterium; assembly: GCA_028288585.1. Taxonomy (GTDB): domain Bacteria; phylum Bacteroidota; class Bacteroidia; order Chitinophagales; family Chitinophagaceae; genus Ginsengibacter. The sequence continues at coordinate 4,576 of JAQBNL010000098.1, forward strand.
GAGCTCGACCTTGCCAGGATAGAAGACCTTCTCTTCGAAATAAATAACCAGTTAAAAACTTTAGAAAGCCAGGCAAAAAAAGCAGAGAAATATTACGAGATAAAAAAGGAATACAAAGAGGTAAGCATTGAATTGGCAAAAGCTGCACTGGAAGGGTTTAATATCACTTATAAGGATCTGAATGAGCAGATGCAATCGGAAACTGACAGGCGTGTAGAATTAGAAGCGGCTATTGCAACTGAAGAAGCGGCAATAGAAAAAGAAAAAGTTCATTTTATAGAAAAGGAAAAAGCATTGCAGGAAATGCAGCATGCTTTTAATGAATTGCACAATACAGTACGCAATAAAGAAAATGAAAAGAGTTTAAGTGCGCAGCGCCTTCAGCATTTAAAAGAAAGAGAAACAAACCTGCAGGATTTTTTAAAGAAAGCGGAAGGACAACTGAAAGGCATTGATGAAAGTATTCAGTTTACACAGCAACAAATAAAAGATGAAGAAATAAAATTAAATGAGCTGAAAGCGCAACTGGATTCTTTAAAAAATGATGTTGAAGAAAAAAGAAAAGTTTTTGATGAGAAAAGAACCGCGGTTGATGAATTACGAAGAGGCCATCAAACCATTCAGCGCAACCAGTTTGAAGCAGAGAAAAAAGTTGCCGTTGCTGATACTTCTATCAATAACCTTCAAAGAGCAATTGCGCAGATAGAAGAAGAAAAAGCATCCCGCCAAAATCAACTGGTAGAGCTGGAAAAAGAAAAGGAAATAAAAACACAGGAGCTTGAGCAAAAGAAAACTGACCTGGAGCAACTGCAGCAGCATAATGAGTTTACCAAAGAGCAGATATTACAAACGCAGGCTTTACTGGACGACCTGAGAAATAAATTAGCTGAAGAAAGCCGTAAACTTGATTCAAGAAAAAACGAGCACGACCTTTTAAAAAGCCTTATTGATTCAATGGAAGGCTACCCGGAGAGTGTGAAGTTCCTTCATAACAATGAAGGATGGAATCATACATCGCCTATTCTCTCTGATATTATTTATGTAAATGAAGAATACCGTGCAGCGGTGGAAAATATTCTGGAGCCCTATCTTAATTATTATGTAGTTGAAAATCTGGAGGAAGGATTGCAGGCGGTGCACCTGCTTGATGATAATAAAAAAGGTAAAGCAAATTTCTTTTTACTTGACCAGCTAAATGATGCAAATGTTTTAGAAACAACAACCCCTGCCAATACCATACCTGCATTAAATGTTATAGAGGTTGATGAAAAATACCGCAGCCTTGCAAATTATTTGCTGGCTAATGTTTTCATCGCGGAAAATGAAGATGCATTGCAAAACAGCAATGGTTCTGTAGTATTGGAAAAACACGGCAAGTATGTAAAGGGAAAATATTTTTTAGCAGGCGGAAGTGTAGGATTATTTGAAGGGAAAAAAATTGGCCGTGTTAAAAACCTGGAGAAGCTGACAGACCAGATTGCTTCACAGGAAAAAATTGTAAATGAATTAAAAGCAGTTATCAGCACCCGTTCAAACGAGGTGATTGCTTTTAACCAGGAGTTGAAAGAAAATGCTATCAATCAAACGCAGCAGGACATAAACACCTTTACCAATAAAGTTTTTGCATTGCAGAATAAGCTGGAGAATATTCATTATGCTGAGGAAACAGGTTCTCAAAGATTGCAGGAATTGCAATCACAGTTAACATCGAATCAGGAATCAATCGCGGCTACAAGAACTGATCTTGAAACTTTTAATACACAGCTGGAAGAACTTGCCAACAAAATGCAGGCGGCAGAGCAGGATTATATTGCAGCAGAGCAGGAATATAATTCAGTGAATAATTTATACAATGAAAACAATCTTGTATTAACCCGCCAGCAAAGTAAGCTTACTGCATTGCAGCAGGAGCTGGAATTTAAAACCAACCAGCTGAATGACCTGAATGTACAGATAGAGAACAGCAATAAACAACTTGCAGAATCATCTGGAAGTATTACAGAAACAGCAGCATTGCTAAGTGAGCTGGAGGCTGCGGTAATATCTATGCTGAAAAATAAAGAAGAGGAAGAAAGAAAATTAAACGAGGCAGACCAGGCATATTATAATTTCAGGAATGCATTGAATGAAAAAGAAAGTGAGCTTCGTATAAAACAAAAATCAAAAGAGCAGATCGATCATTTGTTTAATGAAATAAAAGACAGGCTGAACGAATTAAAACTACAGCTTGCCGGGATGAAAGAAAGGTTAAGCGTGGAATTTAAAGTTGACCTTGATGCTATTCTTGATGAAGAAAGAAATACAGAAACACCGCTGGAAGAATTACAGGAAAAAAATGACAGGATGAAGAAGCGGCTGGAGAATATGGGGGAGATAAATCCCACTGCCATTGAGGCTTTCACCGAAATGAAAAAGCGTTATGAATTTATTTTAGAGCAGAAGAATGATCTTGTTACCGCAAAGGAATCTTTGATGCAAACCATACAGGAAGTGGAGGCAACAGCTAACCAGCAATTCCTTGATACATTTAATAAAGTAAAAGAAAACTTTAAAAAAGTATTCCAGGCTTTGTTTACCGAAGATGACACCGCCGATATGGTATTGGAAAATCCTGATGACCTTGCTGAAACAGGCGTTGATATTATTGCCCGGCCAAAAGGCAAACGTCCAACGTCTATTTCGCAATTAAGTGGGGGAGAAAAAACGCTTACCGCAACTGCTCTTTTGTTTGCCATCTATTTAATTAAGCCTGCGCCGTTCTGTATTTTGGATGAGGTAGATGCGCCACTGGATGATGCAAACGTTGGCAAGTTCACGCAGATGATACGCCAGTTTAGTAAAGAATCGCAATTTATAATTGTAACGCATAACAAAATGACGATGTCAGCAGTTGATGTGATATATGGTGTAACCATGCAGGAACCGGGGGTAAGTAAATTGGTTCCTGTAGATTTCAGAAGTCTTAATTAAACCCCTATCCCATAAAGGGGGTATAACATATCACATCGTAAATCGTACATCAAACCCATGTTCTCACAAAAAGATATTGCACGCTATTACGACCTGAGCGAAAGTCAATATCGTTTTTTTTGGAACCTGGATAAAAGCCTTTCACTTCATTATGGGTATTGGGATGACTCAACAAAAAATTTTCATGAGGCGCTTTTAAATATCAATAAAGTTCTCTCTGCCAAAGCTGCCATTTCAAAAGATGACAAAGTACTTGATGCCGGTTGCGGAATTGGAGGTTCATCAATATGGCTGGCAAAAAATATTGGCTGCAGCGTAACAGGAATAAGCTTAAGTGAGAAACAGGTAAACAAAGCAAATGCACTGGCAGCAAGAGAAGGAGTAGAGCATCTTGCCGGATTTGAACAAAAAGATTTTACCGCAACAGGCTTCCCATCTGACAGCTTTGATGTAGTGTGGGCCATAGAAAGTGTTTGCCATGCAACTGATAAATCAGCATTCTTAAAAGAGGCATCCCGCATTCTTAAAAAAGGTGGACGATTGATAATGGCTGATTTTTTTAAGAAAGAAAACCTGGATGGAAAAGATGCGCAACAGGTTCAACAATGGGCACATGGCTGGGCAGTGGAAGATTTTTCTACCAAAGAAGAATTTGAAAAGCAATTGCAACAGGCAGGATTTTCGGATATAAGAACAGAAGATGCCTCCCATGCTATTATGCATTCTGCTAAAAAGCTTTACCGCTCATATTTTATTGGAAGGGTCCTGGGATTTTTATACCGGTTTATTAACCGCAATCCTGCCCCGCAGGGGAAAAAAAATATTGACACTGCCTGGCTTCAATATAAAACGTTGAAAAAAAATCTATGGAAATATTTGATTATTTCTGCTGAGAAAAACTAATTTCTATATTACAGCTAAATTTATTTCCTGTTCAATACTTCACTTTATTGCATTCAGCAACATTGGCAATAATCATGTTTTCTTCTCTTTGTAAATTAGTAGAATATGCAGCAAAACAGAATACAAGATTGAATTTCACATAAATAGTATGGGGTTCTCTTGAAGCCGGCGAATATTTATTTGTCGGCTTTTTACATACTATATAATAATTAATTTTGGTTCCAATTACATTATTATGCGGACAATACTTTTACTTTTAGCGTCAAACATTTTTATGACGTTTGCCTGGTATGGGAATTTAAAAAATGTAGAACTTCCTATTTGGAAATTAATTCTCATCAGCTGGGGAATTGCTTTTTTTGAATACTGCTTTATGGTGCCTGCCAATAAAATAGGCTATGCAAATGGTATGTCAGGATTTCAATTGAAACTAACACAGGAAGTAATAACACTTATTGTATTTTCATTGTTTGCACTTTTCTATCTTAAAGAACCTTTTCATTGGAAATATCTTGTAAGCTTTATGCTTTTATTAGGCGCCATTTATTTCATGTTTAAAAAATAATTATTTCAGTACAAGTTTCCCGATCTTTCCATTAACCCCTGCAAGAAAAACTGCTCTTCCATCTTTTGACTTTCTGCATACATGAAAACTTTCTCTTGATATCAGCTGCCATTTTTTGCCATTATCAATAGAATAATCAACACCATTTAACCCGCAGGAGATCCAGTTATTGCCGCCCAGATATTCTACACAGCTTCTGTAGCCATGCGGGGCAACCACAGGCGCAGTCCATGTATTCCCGCCATCATTGGTAATAAAACAATTCCTGTTGGTTGAATCAGGCTTTGCAAAATCTCCGCCAATTACTATTAATATTTTTTTATTTTTAACGGCAATTGAATTAGCCCCTGTACTTTGTGCACCTTGTAGTATTGGCAGATCAATTCGCACATCCCTGATAAATAATCTTGAACGAAGCCCCCCGCTCACAAAACATACTTCGCCTTTTCCCAATGCTTTTATATTAGTGCCACTGCTGGCAAAACAGGCTTCTCCGCTATCAGCAACAGGAAGATATTCTAAAGGGATATCCTTCCATGTTTGTCCGCCATCAAACGTTCTGGCAACAAAAAATTTATTATCTATCGGGTCCCCGATAACAATTCCGTTCTGCACATTCCAGAATTCCATTGCATCCAAAAACATGCCTTTGGTTTTGTTTTCATAAACCATTTCCCATGTCTCGCCTGCATCAATGGTTTTCAAAATATAGGCAGGAACTGCAACACTCATTATTACGGCAGTAGAGTCATCAAAGGCTTCAATATCCCTGAAATCTGTTTTTGCAAAAGTTTCTACGTGTATCCATTTCCATGTTTCACCGCCATCCTGTGAAAGGCCACATGTGCCATTACTGCCACTCACCCATATTACTTTATCATTAACCACACTTAGTCCGCGGATAGAAGTTCTTTCACCTGAAGTAAGTATCTTAATGGTTTGCGATAAAGCAATATTACATGAAATGATAAAGAGAAGAATGATGAGAATTCTCATGTCGAGTGTTTGATAAAAAGTATCCCATTAATTGTATAATCCAAAAAATCCCGGTTCAGGCAGTTTAATTACTTTTGGCAGATCACTTTACAAGAATAATAAAAATAACATAGATATACAATTACTATATGAGTAAAAATATTTTAAAAATTGATGATAGCCGGATGGATTTTCAGCAGGTAAAAGATCTGCTCGATAAAAACATGCAGCTGTCTTTAACCAAAGATGCTGAAAAAAAAATAGAAAAATGCAGGGAATACCTCGATAATAAATTAGCCGGTTCTGATGAATTATTTTATGGCATCAATACTGGCTTTGGCTTTTTCCAGGATGTAAAGATCAGCAAGACACAGCTGGAAGAATTGCAAAGCAATTTATTAAAATCCCATGCCTGCGGAATGGGGGAGGAAGTGCAGCCAGATATTGTAAAGCTGATGATGATGCTTAAAATTAAAAGTCTTAGTTATGGATATTCAGGAGTGAGTATTGAAATAGTAAGGCGGCTTACAGACATGTATAATAATAATGTGCTTCCTGTAATTTACACACAGGGTTCGCTGGGAGCGTCAGGAGACCTTGCACCACTGAGCCATTTGAGTTTACCCTTAATAGGTTTGGGAGAAGTGAATTATAAAGATGCAAAATATGATGCAGGCGAGATACTAAGAGAATTTAAATGGGAGCCCATCCAATTGCAGAGCAAAGAAGGTTTGGCATTGATAAACGGAACACAATTTATGAGTGCTTATGGTTTGCATAGTCTTATTAATGCTGAAAGATTAATTGCATGGGCGGATATAATTGCAGCCATTT